>DUUG01000280.1 GCA_012841675.1 Clostridiales bacterium | reverse complement strand
TCATTTCATCATAGGCCCCTCCAAGGGTTAAGAGAGTGGGGATATTTGTTTCAATGAACATTGGCAGGGAGTTGTTGGCATGCAGAAAGGAGGCCACAACATCCTCCTGCCAGGATGGACCTTGCTGGGCGTAGGTTTTGAGCAATTCTTCAGCTTGCTTTGTTGTCAAGAAAGAGGCGTAGGCATTGACATCGGAAATATATTCACTACGCTTTCCTTCGTTTACAACCTTAAATACGCCAAAGGTGGAGAGGTGATCAGTGAAAATATGCACCTCATTGGCCTCAGTATCCACTGTATAAAGGACATCCTCCCACTGACCGGTCCCCTCATTGAGATATTTACCGCCCACCGCAAGTATCTCGCCATCTCTGTCCAGGCCCGCGTCGTCATAGGGTATGATCAGTTCGATCGTTCCCTCCGGCTGGCCAGAGGCCAGCTTAAAATCATAGGCGTAGATATCAACGTCATTGTCAATGGGAGGGAGTGACACCTTTTGTATGGTGACTTCCTCGCCAGCCTCTAGAAGGCAGCCAAAGTCTATAGCCGCACCATCTTTCGAGGCTAATGCGGTTTGTCCTTCCTCCACCATGAAGGTTTCCGCTTTCTGTGTACTTGATGGTTTTGCCTGATTGCCTTTTCCGCAGCCGGTAAGTCCCGCTATTAAGGACAACAGCATAGCGGCTGCAAGTATAAGGGATACTATTTTTCGTTTCACTACACAAAGCTCCTTTCTGTCGCTTACTTAAAGGTAAATCTGAACCTTAAATCAGGGGGGTATTGGCAAAGGCAGTGTAATAGTGCATGGTGATTTTGCTTTTGTCGGTCGGGCTGTTGATAGACAATCCAGCCACTGGTGGATTCCCCTGGGGCAAACTCTACTTCCTCCATATACCGATTGTCCCTGAAACCCGGCATCACTTATGAATTATCATCTGTTGACTTTTTGCTGTCAGCCTCGGTAGGCCCTTCCTCTTGTATGATATAGATATTCCTCTTGTTTGGTAAATCTAGCGGTTCGTTGGAAACATCTGTGAGGGCTATACCTAGACCTATTAGTAACGAAACGGTTGCATCTTTCGAACTTTTGGCTATACCGCCCAGTTGACCAAGGCCTTTTTTCACTGTCTGAAGCATAGCTTGGTCAGCAATAAGTCGAGCCAGCAGTGCCGCCACCAGTCCTTTTCCTATGCTGCCCCCGATGAGACTTCCCCGTGCAGCAGTCAGCCAGGAGAGGAAGCGAATCGGTAGGGGAAAGATCCCTAATGAAGCTAAGAGGTTTACCAGCAGCCATATACTCTATCCTTCTTTGATTAATCACTCGCTTTTGCTGCGTTACCATCCGGTGATGTCTGCCTTCACACCGGTTTCATGAAACAGCTTTTGTGCGGCATCTAGTACCGCCTGTTTTTGAGCCATTCCGTGCAGCAACTCTACCCGCATGGTCTCAGATGTGTCGCCAAAGGTCAGGTACATCCGCTCCTGATCAATATGGGCTGCATGCAGTCGCACGCCATGTACCCCGTCGAGGCCCCATCGGTAGATTTGGCTGCCGATGAGGATACCAAAGGTAGATACTACTGTTTCTTCGATATCTTTTTTCATTTGGCAGCCCGGTATTGAGATTAGAGCAGATGGCACCGAAATGATGCGATTATCCCAAATGAGCGTTGCATCATAGAGCCTGCGGCTCTCTCTCACCAATAACAGGAGATAGATAAGGCTGATAGCTCCAAAGGCCAAAGCCGCTTCTAACAAAAATATCGTACACAACCACACCGACAAACAAATGCTGACTGCCAGCGTCAAGGCATATATATTGCGTCGTTTACGGATTATTTTCATTTGCTCCATACCTCCTCCAGTATAATTTTTGGGGAAAAAGCCTCTAAAATCATCGTTCAAAAGAATGAATTTGCAGAAAAAAGCCTCTCATACTAAAGTATGAGAGGCCAGTTAAACCTTGTGTTCATGCTAAAAAATGCTGATAAATCTAGTGTGATTTTCACTTTATTTGATTTGATATCAAGTTCATTTTTTTGTATCCGTTCGTGGAACATGTCGATGGGTTTTCCCGTCATTTTTGAAAAACTGCGGTTCAAGGAAAAATATCATTAATACTCTATACTCTTATATAGAACAAACTGTAATTCTTATTTCTTAATCTCCTCTATAAGGTATTTTCTCAGTTCTTCCAAATCATCTTCAGGAAGTTCATACTGTTCTCCTTCATACCAAATCTTTATGGCCAGTTCCGGCAAATACTTTAGTTTGTCAGGAACACGAGAAATCATCCATAATCCTGCATCGTACTTAGATAATATTCGCTTTGTTTCCTTAAAAGACAGTATTCTTCCCAAAATAAGGATATTGCTCGCTAAGTATCTCGGCGCGTAATTATGAAAATTATAATTTTCTACATCGGCACTTATTGCTTTCAAGAAATCTTTATCAGAAATATCCGAAAAGACTTCATCAATATCCCAGCCGTACAGAACAATTCCACACTGACAAACTAATTTTATATAGCTTGTAACATCCTCATCGGGAAATTCATTATCAACAACATAACATTTTGTATCTGGATTTGACAACTTTTCAAAATATCTGTCTTTCCAATAATCACTGTAATGAAACACGCAGTTTCCGGGAGTTTTCCATGGTCTTACATCACTTAAGCGAACTGCTGATATTTCAAGGGGACAAGGTTTGCCATCAATTTCAATTATATCTTTCGCAATAGCCAATTTTGTCGAGATATCCAAAGAATCCTCAACTACCACTAATAAATCAATATCACTTGACCGAGGCATGAAGGAGTTAAGTACAATTGAACCATGAAGGTAGACACCCACCAATTGATTGTTTAAGTGCTTTTTCCAGATGTCTACAACTCTGTTTATCTGTGCAACTACCTCAGGTGGCAGATTATCAAAACCCATTAAATCTACCATCTTCTTCATAGGGGTAACACCACAGACAACAGCAGTACTATTGAAAACACGAATGCTGCACCCCCAAGCCATACAGACAGAATCGGAAAAACCGAAGTTATAAATAAGTATTTCTGGCAAGCGCACCAGATTTGAATTCCGAGAAGAATAGATGCTGCACTAACTCGAAGTAGTCTGAACCCCGCTCGCTTTTGTTGATAATAGGTCGAGACCAGCCTTAGTATCACTAGTAGGCTTGCCGAGATCAGTATACCGATCACGATGCAAAAGCCATAATGCCCCCAGATAATCCTTCCCATGCCGACAGAAGGAAACCCTCGCCACTGCGCCCAGTCACTTAAAACATAGGCGATGAACGGCCAACTTCTTTGGCTGTTTGTGAGAAGCACGATGGCATCGCCTGTCTCAGGCACGGCCTGCAAATGTGTCATGATGCCGTTGCCCTGGCCGCCGTGAGAAACTGAGAGCATGCCGTTTGGCAGCTTTTCGATATAGTGACCAAATCCATATGCATCAAATATCAGACCGTAAATGCCAATTGTATTGCTCTCAGGTTGATACATCCGATTAATGCTCTCGATACTCAGAACCGGGTTTTCTTGCATCCCCGACGCCGCAAAGCGAGCAATATCGTAAGCTGTGGCAAACAATCCGCCTGAAGCCTTTGATGGATAGAGATAAACCGGAACCGGCTCCCCTTTGAGGTTATACCCCGTTGGTGGGTAAGGTGTCACCGCCTTGTCAATATCAAAGGTAGCGCTTTCCATACCCAGCGGGAGTAACACTTCAGTGCGCATATAATCCGAAAAGCTTTGTCCAGTGACATCCTCGATTAATACTTCCAATAGGTTATAGCCTGTGTTAGAGTACCAAAACCCCGTTCCCGGTTCGCGCATAAGAACCGCTTCCCCGGCCATCACATCCCGGTTGGAGGGCATCGCCTCGCCGGGAGAATAGACGTTGGTGAAATCCCCCTATGGCATCCCCGAAGTGTGACTTAAAAGCTGCCGTACAGTAATTTTTTCTGTCGGATAGTCAGACAACGGAAATTGCCAGCTTTTTAGATACTGCGACACCGGAGCATCCAAGTTGATGAGACCCTTCTCCCTAAGCCGCATAATTCCCCAAGCTGTAACAGATTTTGTAATGGATTGAACACTCATGGGGATATCCACCGTCAGCACTCTGCCACTTGCCACATCCGCATATCCATAACCCTTAGTCCAAACGACTTCATTGTCCTGCACAAGCGCCATGTTGCAGCCCGGAATTCCATACAGCTTCATCAGGGCAGGAATGTTTTCATCCATATGTGCCTTAAATTCGTCAAGCGGCACATCAGCGGGCATATTCCGCTTGATTTGCAAACTGCTGGAAAACAGCATGACAAACAAGCTAATTACTATGGATGTAAGGATAAACCATGTCCACATCCTGTGGCCCTCAAGAAATCCTGATTTTTTCATACTTATACCTCATAATTTTCTCACTGCACGATACGCACATTCCACTCCAAATGTCAAAGCTTCGACTTGGTGAGAGCGACTTCTCAAAACCATTCTCCTTATAATATATATTTCGGGTGTTTCTTTGCTCCCGTATGCGCGCATAATTAATGCCAAATTCCTTGTACACATTCTCATCGGTCTATATTTATCAATAAGATATTGTCTTCTGTATAAAAGTGCCTTTTTTTAAATCATAATATTTGCGACGCTCCACTTGATTTCGCAGATACATTGCTTTGTCGACAAGCTCCAATTAGTATGCTAATCATCTTAATCATATCAAAAAATTTAAAAAAATTATAGTAACAAAAAACCCCTCATACTTTTTATTTGAGAGGCCAGTTAAACCCTGTGTTCATGAAGTTTTATGTATCATTCAACCCTTTGATTCTTCAACAGGGTACTAATTAGTTCTGCCCGACTACTTACATCATATTTTGAAAAAATGTTCCTTGCATGTGTTTTTACAGTATTCTCACTAATAAACAAAGCTCCGGCAATTTCACGGTTGGATTTGCCTGAAAGGATTAGATGCAATACCTCTTGCTCCCGGACGGTCAGCGGGTCAAGAGTTTTAATTTGACGAACAACGTCCGTTTGCTGTGACTCACTCATATTGTCATATGCAGCAAGGTAGGCATGGCTTTTCAGCAATAAAACAAGCTGGTGGTTCAGCGGCGGCAGCATAACCAGCGTAATGCAAACCACAGTAAGAGCTATCACCGCAATCTCCGCACAGGGAAGACCAATGGATGTTACGATTATTCCCAAGACCCCTCCGCAAAGGACTCCGAATACATTGGCAGAAAGCCCAATGCCAAAGGTTCGCGCCGGGTTGTCGCTATAATCCAACATTTCTCCAAGGATGCTCCACCAAAACAGATCAAAAATACCGCAAGCACCGAGCATCAGCGTATCTACAATCAAATAGTCGGAAGTGTTTCTCCCTAACAGCATAAAACTGATGAACGCTCCTATAATCATTGCCATTCCGATATACAAAATTCTGGAACGCTTTGCTTGCATGGGTAGGTCGCGCATAATAACAAGCGCCACAATATAAGGCACGGCCCAATACCAACTCACCAGCCCCGTTAGATGCGCAAAAGCGGGGTTAATGACCTGATACATCAGTCCAGAATTAATTGTGATGATAAAGACAAAGAGGCACAGCAATATTAGTGGGTTTCTAATGCCGCCATGTGCCTTGTTTGTAAATGTTTTGTTCTGCTCATTTTCCTGCCCCACTGGCAGCATCCAAATGAAGACTATACCAATCACAAGGCAAAGCATAGCAAGGCTTAGCCCGATAAACGGTGAGCGATTCATGGCAACCACGTTGACTGCAATCATCAACAGATTGGAATAAATCAGAACATCTGCGCAGGACTTAATACGCTCGTTCTTGGGGGTAAAGGCCCTGAGAAAAAATCCCCATGCCGCCACAGCGCAGCCGCTAAAGTATCCGTTGATAATCAATCCGCCCAACCATAGAGAGGAGGGAACAAAAAAGAAAGGTACGGTAGCAGTCAAGCATAAACTCATGCCAATGAGTACCATATTTTTTGCGGTCCCCAAGAATTTGACAAACAGGCCGCAGGTAAAAAGCCCTGCAAAATGTGCTATAATTGCAGCCAGTATGTAACAATCGGCGTCTGTTCCACGCATATCCAACAGACTATACAATACCTGTCCCTCAAACTGGAAGGAAAGAATATAGGCAAAAAGAAATGAGAATCCTGCGATAGAAAGCCTGCGGGAATTTAATAATTTATGTCCGTTCATTTTATAATCTCCAGCTCAACTGAGGTTCCGTCCTTTTTAACCCATTCGTCTATATCAGCGGCTTTGAAAGGCCAGATCTCTCCGACCTTGGAAGCAGACACACCACTCTGATCAATCCAGTGAATGACAGTGTTGTGCTTAACGCCAAGATATTCGCAAACTTCTTGCAGGGATATCCATCTTTCGCTATGTATTGTTTCAACCATTGATGCCACCACACTTTGATAAATTCGCACAAATATCCTAACAATTATCTTAATTGATCACTGTTTAATAATTATAGTACAATAATGTCATATAAGTTTATCACATGTATTCGTATTTGTAAAAGTTAGAGAAGCTTCATTAACTCTATTATTCTTTCCATAACCTGAATTAAATTAAAATCTATGCAAATTTGGCTTGCTGGTACTGTTGTCCCAGATGTAATTAATAGTCTTTTTTCTTTACTGGAATCCAGATTTCGCTTCGATACTTTGGATTTCCAGTGTCTGGACTCTCATTCCATAAAATTTCAGGACCTTCAACCGCCTCGTATCCTGAAGATGGAAACCACTCTGAGTAT
>DUUG01000279.1 GCA_012841675.1 Clostridiales bacterium | reverse complement strand
GACAGCGGGAAGCTTTTTACAGGGCGGTCCGTTTCCATATCCCAAAGCAGCGCCCCATTCAGGCAAACGGCCGGTGCCGTCACCCGGAAGCCGGACTCTTTCACCGGTCCCATGGCGGATCTGGGCGCTCGAGCCGTTGCCACTGTAAAGCAAAGCCCCTGCTCTGCCAGCGCGTTGATGGTGTCCACATGGTGGGCAGCCACCCGCCCCTTTTCGTTTAACAGCGTGCCGTCCATGTCGGACGCGAACAGAATCTTCCCCATGATGATATCCTTTCTAGTTGCTTTCCAAAAGCGATCCGTCACCGGCGTTTAACACTAGTATCCGGTTGTTAGTTTCGATAAGGCAAGCCGGAATCAAAAGCGGCCGGCCTTCCTCGTCCACCGTATGGTAGTATACGTAGGAAATACGGGTAATTTCCTTCACTTCTAAGGAATATTGCTTCGAAATGGCCGCAAAATCCGCCAAAAGAGACACATATCCCCGCATCCGAGTGGGAGAAGGCTGTGCCCGCCCGGTCAAAAGAGTGCCGGAGATGATGGTTTTATTGGGCAGAAAATGCACCTCAAGCGCTGCATTTTTCACATCTAATCTCCGCACCGTGTGCTGAAAGCGGACGAAAACGCCGTCGCCCTGCCGCCCGAACACTTTCGCCCCTTTCGGCACGGAAATCCCCGCCGAGCGCAAAAGCCCAATGGCCGCCTGCTCCGTTTCGGCGGAGGAAGAAGGAACGGCTTCTTCAGCCGGAACATTGCCGTCGGATTGCAAGGTGATTTGCAAGCGGCCGCCCCGGCCGAATTCAGCGTAGCCCTTTTCGTTTTCATACACGATTATGCCGCCGCCTTGTTCCGTGCATTTTGCATCGCTGCCAAGCAGTGCTGTTGCAATGGCTTTTCGTTTTTCCTCATCGCCCGGGTAAACAACGGAGTCGATTTTTCGGTCGAAATGGGGCAACGCCCTGTCGGAAAGGGCAATCCCTTTGTTTTGCAGCAGCTCGGTAATCTCATCCTTGGCCCAGGCGGGGATGTGATACCTTAAATACTGGGTTAATAAAAGATGGCCGGCCAGCAGCAGATTGATACAGAGCAGAAGGGCCAGAACGACGGTTTTTAAGCGAGCCAGTTCCATAGACGCCCCTCCTCTCCGTCAGTTCGAACCGGCAAAACCGGCAAAAGACACCAGTCCAGCAGGTAGGCATGCTCCTGATCCGGCAGATATACGGGAAGAAGCAAAAACATCTCCTTCTTGCCTTCGGCAGCCGCACGCATAACGGCGGCCAGCACCTCCATGGAAAACGGCGGAAGGTCTTGCTTTTCCTCCACCCGCCCGGCCAGCGGCAACAGCTCCGCCTCGGTCAGATGGCCCTGCTCAATGGTGAAATGGGCAAAAACACGAGAGCCGCTGCTGCGAATCAGCGGTCGGCCGTGGACGGTATAGCCAAGGCTGAGCAAAATGGCCCCGTCTTTTTCCTCGACGGTTAGGTATTGGAAGGAAAAGCCCTCCGCTTGATCGGAAAACGGATCCAATAAAGCGTCAGCCGCTGCCACGGCTGCCCGAAGCTCGGCAGCTTCATGGCCGGGCTCTTTCAGCGGCACCAAAAGAGAAAGGGGAAGGCCCCTTTCGGTTCCGGCGGAAAAACAGATGGTTCCATCGCTTCCCAAGCGGATGGAGCCATGCTCTGACAGATATACCCTTCCGCCGGTGCTGTCAGGATAGCTGCGCGCCGTATACGGATCCGCCGCAAAGGCAAGCAAAGCCGTTTGCGTCCACTGGTTCTGGTCGCCGCCGGTCAAAAGCGGATAGGTAGTTATTCGGCGGGAAGTCAAAGGCTCTAGCAAAATAGGCGCGTCAGGCGGCAGGAAGGAAAACAGGGGCTCGTCCATGGCCAGCTTGCAAGGCTCCGCCCCTACCGGCTCATTTTGAAAAAGGTGTTGGCTTCCTAAGCCGGTGTTTGCGGAAAAATACGTGCCTGCGCTTTGATCCCGGCCCCAAAGGGTGATATTTTGTTCGCCTGCGGAAAGGAATAACACATCGGCCTGGTAGCCTAAAAGGGTGCTGTCGCCGGAAAATAGGGCGGCAAGCGGCATCCGCCCCCCATACCCAAGCAATATGCCGGGGGAAGAGAGGGCTTGCTGAAACGCGGAAGCGCCTGTTTGCGTCGGCTCTTGAGCAGAGCCGGCGGCCTCCTCTAACACGGGAGACAGGCGGTCGAAGTAGACGGAAAGCCCGCCGTCGCCATACAGCAGCTGCCGCTGTCCCTCGTGGGAGATGACAAGGTACAAAGGAGGAACGGCGCCGAACTCCCGCTTGCTTATTTTTGCGTTTCCGTCCTCGTTGGAAGCCCGCAGGCGGGTGATTTCCATCTGAATAGTCAGAAATAGAAGCACTGCCGCGCTCAAAGAGAGCAGTACAAGCAGTATGCTTTTATATAGTTCCCGTTTTTTCATGTGGCCTTCACCGTGCTTTCCTTTTCTGCATCGGCGCCGGGAAGGCGGATGAACACGCAAGTGCCCTTGCCCGGTTCACTTTCGATGGATATGCTGCCGTATAACTGTTCGATAAACTCTTTGGCAATGGCCAAGCCAAGGCCCGAGCCGCCGCTTTGACGGCTTCGCGCTTTATCCACCCGATAAAACCGGTTAAACAGATGGGGTAAATCGGCGGCGGGAATGCCGATTCCGTTGTCGCAGACGGAGACAAGCAATTTCCCCTTTTCGTTTTTTGCGAAAACGGAAATTTGCCCGCCGTCCGGCGTGTATTTTATGGAATTTCCGATAATATTGGCCAACACCTGCCCCAAACGGTCCCGGTCGGCCTGAATCAACGGCAGATCTTCCCCTATTTCGCAGGTGAGCGTATGCTCGTGCCGGGCCGCATCGCCGTTCATGGCTTCGGCAATGTTGGAAATCAGCGGCGCAGGGTCGAAAATTTCGTTGTTCCAGTCGGTACGGCCGTAGTCCAGCTTGGAAAGGGTTAATAAATCCTGCACCAAACGGGTCATGCGGTCGGTTTCGTTTAATATGACATTTAAAAACCGCTGCCGCATGGGCAAAGGCAGGTCATCGTCGTTTAAAAGGGTCTCCGCATAGCTTTTTACGTTGGTTAAGGGCGTGCGAAGCTCATGGGTTATGTCGGCCACAAATTCGCGGCGGGAATTTTCCAGCCGCTTTTGCTCGGTAATGTCGTAGATAACGGCGATAACGCCGCCTTCGCCGTCGGCAATGCCGAAGGGGGTGAATAAAACGCGAAGCTCCCGCTTGCCCACCGAATACATCCGCTCGGCATATTCCGGGCGCCTTAAGGACAATAGCTCGGGCAAAGATATGTCGGCCTCAGCAAAAAGTCCGTAAAAATCCCGGCAATCTTCTTCTCCGTTAGCAAGCAATTCGCAGGCCGCGTCGTTTAAGTGAAGCAAGGCCCCCTGCCGGTCAAAGGCCGCCACGCCGTCGGTCATATGCTGGAACAGGGCGGAAAGCTTGTCTCTTTCGTTTTCCACCGTGCGCAGGGTGTCAGACAAAGTCTGCGACATGGAGTTAAAGGTTTCCGTCAGCAAGCCGATTTCATCGTTGGAATAGACGGGGATTTTGCTTGTAAAATCTCCGGCGGCAACGGCTTTCGCCCCCCGGGTCAGATCCTCAATGGGGCGGGAGATGGTTTTGGAAAGAAGAATGGAAAGCAAAATCGAAAGCACCAGCCCCATAAGCAGAGCTTGTCCGATAATGCCCAGCAGCATCCACTGCAGCTCGGACACGCTGACTTTGCTATCTCTAATATAGAGAATGAAGCTGTTTTCCCCGGCGGCTACGGGAACCGCCAAGTCAAAATAGGCGGCAAGCCGGTTGCTGTCTGCGCCCACCTTGCCGTTGCGCGCGGCGATTAGATTCGGACTGTTGTCGAAAGCGGGCCGCGCCTGTGCGCCGCTTCCTGTGATAAAGGTGCCGTTGCCGTCTAATAGGGAAAAGGTTCGGTTTTCCGTCAATCCCAGCCGGGCCGAATGGGCCTGTACGTATTCGGCAACGCGGGTGGCCCCTCCCTCTCCCTCGCCGATCTGCATCACAGCGTCAAGGAAGTCGGGAGTGAACACCCGGTTCATTTCCGTATAAAACATTTGCTCGTAAAACCCGGAAACGCCGCTTAATAGGTATGTACCTACAAGCACCATCACCGTTACAACGAGCAGCACTAATATTAAAACCAGCTTCCATTGTAGGGAGCGCATGTTTCTCCGCCCTTTTATTCCCCTCCGGAGGGGTCAAAATAATAGCCTAGGCCGTGCTTGGTAGCAATGTACTTGTGACCATCCGGCAGTGCCTCTTCCAGTTTTTCGCGCAGGCGGCGAATAGCCACGTCTACAACCCGTGTGCCGCCGAAGTATTCATAACCCCAAACGCTGTTTAACAGCTCTTCTCTAGTATAGACCGTTTCCGGCGAAGCGGCCAAAAAGGAAAGCAGCTCAAGCTCCCGAGCGGAAAGTTCCAGCCGGCGGCCGTTGAGCCGGGCTTCCCTTTTGTTACTGTCAAAGGTAAAGCCGCGCATGGCATCAGACCGCTCAGAAAACATTTTTTCCAGCGCGCCGGAAGAACGGCGCAAGTTGGCGCGTACTCTGGATATCATTTCGCGCATGCTGAATGGCTTGATAATGTAATCGTCTGCCCCCAGCTCAAGACCCTTTACCCGGTCGTCCTCGCTGTCGCGGGCAGTCAGCATAATAATCGGTACCGAGCTTACCTGTCGCACCTGGCGGCAGATCTCAAAGCCGTTGGTACCGGGCAGCATTACGTCTAACAAAATCAGGTCGGGATCTTCCTTGTTGGACAGGGCCAGACCCGTTTCCCCGTCCAAAGCGCAAAAAACGGAAAACCCCTCTTTTTCCAGATTATAGGCTACAATGTCGGAAATAGCCGGGTCATCCTCAACGATCAGGATTTTCTGCATAAGTTGCTCCTTTCTCCACGTATTCGGGAGCCGAGGTTCCGTTTACAGGTCGATAAAGCGGCTCAAACGTTCATCCGATTCTTTAATAAGCGTAAGCATAGATTCCCATCGAACGGGATAGCGTTCCATCATTTGATCCCCGTCGAATGCAAGCAGGTCGGGGGTTTCGCGAAGCCGGTCGGAGATGGCAAACTCAAGGGAAGAAGCAAGCGCCCTAACCGCTAAATCGAGCATTTGCGGCGGCAACGCCGAAAGTGTTGTTTCGCCAACGTTGCTGTTTGTGACCAACTGGCGGAATAGCCGGCAAAAGATTAAGGAAAGATAGTCATAGGCTTGGGCAAAGAGAGTGGGATCTTCGCTCTCTTGCAATAGCTCGGACAGCATGGCAAAGCCGTTGGCAAGAAGATACGTTCGCCGGTTCTTTTCGTTTTCCGCAGGATCCTCCTCGCCGGGCATATCTAATACTAGGGAGATGCCCTGTTTATCCAGAGTGCGGCCTAGAAGATAATCCGTAGAGCAGGAGAAATAGTCGGCTGCTCGGCATAAAAAAGCCAGCCCCGGCTCGCGAAGGCCATTTTCATAGTGGGAAAGCAGCGCCTGGGATACACTAAGCGCCTCGGCCGTTTCCCGTTGGCTTACTTTTTTTTCCTTGCGAAGCTTGGCCAGTGTTCTTCCAAAGTGCACGTTCACGGCGATCAAGCCCCCTTTATTACAATTAGTTATATTATATCGAAGCGGGTTCGCTTTGTAAAGATGGGGAGAAAATAATAATCTAAAAGACAGCAAATAGACGAATTTTATACAATTCTTAATATATAGCTTTCTTGTATTACTAGGCATAGAGTGTTATAATAATCAAAAATGGTGAAATGTAAGCAAAATTGAGAGGCGAATTGCGATGGATGAAATGCTCAAGGGTTTTAACCTTGCCATGATGACGGATTTTTACGAGCTTACCATGTCCAACGGTTTTTTAGAGCATGGTATGGAAAATAAAATCACCTATTTTGACCTGTTCTACCGGAAGGTGCCGGATGGGGGCGGTTATGCCATTGCGGCGGGGCTGGAACAGGTTATCCAGTATTTAAAAAGTCTGCACTTTTCCCCCGATGACATTGCCTATCTCCGGGACCAAAATATTTTTTCAGACCGATTTATTGCGTATCTGGAAAACTTTGAATTCACCTGCGACGTGTGGGCCATGCCCGAGGGAACGCCCATCTTCCCCGGCGAGCCGCTCTTAGTTGTCCGCGGACCCGCCCCCCAGGCGCAGCTTATTGAAACCATGCTGCTGGCCACGATTAACCATCAGTCGTTGATTGCCACCAAGGCGTCCCGCATTGTCCGGGCGGCGGACGGAAGGGTGGTTATGGAGTTTGGCGCCCGCCGGGCCCACGGTTTTGGCGGCGCGTTGTACGGTTCCCGGGCGGCGTACATTGCCGGCTGTCCCGTCACATCCAATGTATTGGCCGACCGCATGTTCGGGATTAAGGCCGTTGGCACCATGGCCCACTCTTGGGTGCAGATGTTTGACAGCGAATACGAGGCCTTCAAGGCCTATGCTGAGGTGTACCCGGATAACTGCAACCTTCTGCTGGACACGTATGACGTTTTAAACAGCGGTCTGCCCAACGCCATCCGCGTGTTTGACGAGGTGTTAAAGCCAAAAGGCTACCGGCCGGCCGGCGTTAGAATCGACTCGGGCGACGTGACGTATCTGACCAAACAGGTGAGAATGCGGCTGGACCATGCGGGCTATCCCGACTGTAAAATCGTCGTTTCCAACTCGCTGGATGAGTATATTATCCGGGAAATGCTCATGCAAGGGGCAAAGGCCGATTCTTTCGGCGTGGGCGAGCGGCTCATTACCTCTAAGAGCGAGCCGGTGTTCGGCGGCGTGTATAAACTGGCCGCCGTGGAGGATGAAAACGGCAAAATTATACCGAAAATCAA
Source organism: Clostridiales bacterium (assembly GCA_012841675.1). Taxonomy (GTDB): domain Bacteria; phylum Bacillota; class Clostridia; order Oscillospirales; family QAMX01; genus DUUG01. The sequence continues at coordinate 5,072 of DUUG01000279.1, read as the reverse complement.
GGTTTCCGAAAATGTCGCCAAGATTACAACGCCCCATTTCAAGCAGGTTTGGCGTTTCTTTGACAAAGACTCCGGCCAGGCCATTGCCGACGTTCTCTCGCTGCACCATGAGGTAATCGACGAAAGCAAGCCCTTCCTTTTGTTCCACCCGGAATACACCTGGAAGACTAAGACGGTGACAAACTTTACGGCCAAGCCCCTGCTTGTTCCCATTTTTAAGCAGGGACAACCGGTTTATACGCCGCCGGCTTTGCCCGAGGTGCGCAAGTATTGCAAGGAAAATTTGGACACGCTTTGGGAAGAAGTCAAGCGCTTTGAAAACCCCCACGAATACTATGTAGACTTAACGCATCCCCTGTGGGAGATTAAGCAGAAGATGCTCAGAAGGCGCGACGGAAGATACAGCGATTAATACAACTACCGTAACGGTGCTTGCACTGTTCCGGTAGTTTGGCAAGGAAACGGTTTTTTGGAAGAAAAGCAAAAATAGTCGAGAAAACCTTTCACAAAAGTGCTATTTTATCTAGGGGTGAACCCATGAGAGAGCATGTGTTGGCGGTGCAAAGGATGCAGGATTATATCAAAGAGCACCTTTTTGAAGAAATCACCATGGCAGACTTGGCCAAAGTTTCGCTTTTCTCTCCTTGGTATGCCAGAAGGCTGTTTATCCGGTGGACGAATCAAACACCGGCAGACTATATCCGGCGCCTGCGGCTTAGCAAGTCGGCCCTATGTTTGCGGGATGAAAAATGCCGCATTCTCGATGTGGCGCTTAAGATGGGTTTTTCCAGCGTAGACGGCTATCAAAGGGCGTTTGCGAGAGAATTCGGCTGCAATCCCAAGCAATATGCGGCCAACCCCGTCCCTCTCCCGCTGTTCACCCCTTTTCGGGTGGAAGATCGCACTTTGGAAAGGAGCGCTGAACCAATGGAAAATGTGAAAAATGTGTTTTTGCAGGTGATGGACAGGCCTGCCCGTAAGGTCCTTATTAAGCGAGGGGTCAAAGCGGAGGACTATTTTGCGTATTGCGAGGAAGTGGGCTGTGATTTATGGGGGCTGCTTTTGAGCATGAAATCCCTCTGTGGCGAACCGGTTTGCCTGTGGCTTCCGGAAAAATATCGCAAACCCGGCACAAGCAAGTATGTGCAGGGTATAGAGGTGCCGTTGGATTATAGCGGTATGGTTCCGGAGGGGTTTGACGAAATTCAGCTTCCTGCCGCAAAGTATCTCATGTTTCAGGGAGAGCCGTTTCCCGAGGAGGAATACGGCCGCGCCATTGACGAGGTGGCAAGGGCGATTGAAAAATATAACCCTGCCGTAATCGGATACACGTGGGACGAGGATAACCCCCGAATACAGCTAGAGCCCATGGGAACCCGGGGATATATTGAGCTTTTGCCCATTAAACCGTTGAAAGGATAAGCCTGTTTTAAGCCCTCACGTTTTGGCGTGAGGGCTTTTCGTGTGTTTTAATCTTTGCTAGAATAAATTATGCAAAATTTTTCAAAAACACCTATCCGTTTTCTTTTGCCGGCACTATATAGGTGTAATCATGATTACACGAGCTGTTAGAAAGGAGGAAGCCGTGCCATACGCAGAACACGAAATTACTCGTTTCATAGAGCCTGTTTTTCGCTTTTGCCTGAAACGGGTTAATAACCGGGCCGACGCGGAGGATCTTGCAAGCGAAATCATGCTGCATGTGTTAAACGGGATGCAAAAGTATGACATTGTGGCCCTAGACGCATGGGTATGGCGCATTGCGCACAACCGGTATGCAAGATTTTGCGAGGCAAGAAACAGGGAAAATCTCTGTGGCGAGGGTTTCGCCCTCGATTTGGTGGGCAACTACGATGTGGTCGATGAAGAAGCGATCAACGACGAATATGAGACGGTGTTTCGCTGCCTTCACACCCTTTCCTCCGAGTACAAAAACATTCTGGTGGATTACTACATGGGAAACATGTCTGTTAAGACGCTTTCCGAAAAGTATAGTCTGCCGGAAACCACCATCAAATGGCGTCTGAACGCCGGCCGCCAAAAAATTCGGGACAGAGTCAACGGAAAAGGAGAGAAAAACATGGATAGGGTTTACAAACGCATTAACTGGGAAACAAGAACGTGCAATGGCGCCATGGACGCAAACAGATACCTCGCAAGTCAAGTGGCCCGCGCTATTTGCGAAGCTTGCTATGAAGCGCCCCTTACGCTGGAAGAAATAAGCCTTGCCACAGGGCTTCCCACTATGTACATTGAAGATGCGCTGCCGCATCTTATGTACGGCGATGCCATTGAGCAGATTGGGAACAAGTACGCCACCAACTTCATCGTGCTCCGCCTGAAGGACAGGGAGAAAATGGAACGGGAGTTTCAGCCGCTGATCGGTGCTGTGGCGGACTATTTTGAGGCCTTGTTTGCAAAATGCGAGGAAAAAATAAGCCAAATGGACTTTTACGGGCACCATTTCGGCATTCAGCGGCTTGGGTATATCGCATTGCCCCTTGCCCTGCGGGGAAAAGTAAGAGAAATCGGCAATCGTCTGCCGTCATTGGCAAGCGGGCCGTATCCTCCCCGGAAAGACGGCGGATATGGATGGTTTATTGTGACGGAAGCGGCGGATGAGCGAGATTTGGACCATCCGTACACCTCCGGCTGCAATGTAACAGACGGCCAACGGGATTTCATCTATTGGTATAACATCGGAAAGTATTTCGATAGAAACATTTATCATAACGGCGGGACAAGATGGCTTATAGCCAATCAAATTCCGCAGAAGTGCAAGCAGGGCGTTATTCCGGAAGGGCTTCTTTCCGAAGACGACATGGTGCGGCTTTTGCAAAACAATCTCATTGCGAAAACAGACGGGGCGTATTGCTTGAACTTTGCCTGTTTTACGCAGGAGCAGTTTGCAGAGTTTTGGAAGCTGTTTTCCGTGCAGGACCACAAGCTGGATGCCATGTTGACAGAGCTGATTGTAAGCATTAAGAAGAGCTTTGTTGGCTTTGTGCCCAAGCGGCTGGAAAGCCAGATCAACCAATGGGTTTCCTGCTTTGTGCACGCTTTGGTCGGGTATGTGACGGATGAGCTAATCGAAAGAGGCGTGCTGGAAACCCCCGCGGAAAAACCGCTGACAAACGGCGTGTTCTATGTGGAAGGAAAAGAAATAGAGGTATAAATTAGGAGCCAAGCGTTTCGCTTGGCTCCTTTTTTGCAAACGGCGCCGGGCCCTTTCGGTTATGCACATAGAGCGCCGCGGCACCATACGATATAGAGGTGGGAAAAATTGTTCCTGCTAATATTTTTTCAAGGAAGAGTCTAATGCATTATCATCGCGAGCAAACACATGTGCATGAGGTCTTAGGCAGCGTCCGCCTTGCGGGGCCGAGGGAACGTATCCATGATCACCGTTTTGCGCGGGCGTTACGGAAGAGGTTATCCCCGTGCCCGGCGGGCATATTCACCGATTTTTCAACCGATTTTACTAAAGGGCATTTCCATCCCATCTGTGTAGAAACCGGGCTGCAGGTGCCCGTTGGCACCGGCAAAGACAGGCGGCATGTCCACTTTATTTATGCCAGGACCGAATGTGAGGCCGGGCATTTACACGATTTTATCGCCGCCACTCTTATTGAGAACCCTGTGGGCGACTAAAAAGCAAAATAGGATTTGGAAAAGGGGGGCATTTTGCCGCCCCTTTTATAATTTGCATAAGTCGGGTTTTTGCGGTGAACGGGCGGGAGATGCCGGGGGAGGCTGGACGGGGTAACTTATGTACGGGGAACCTACTTAGGATTGCTTGCGCTAGAATGGAGACAGATATGAATAGGCCTTGACTCGAAATACGGGGATCGTTTTTAAGGCAACTTTCTACGAATGCTTTCGGTCTTTTATAATACAGCCCTATCGATACCATTCCTGTGGCCGCCTTAATTATTCCCTCTCCTGCTGCCAGTACGGAAGGGAGGAAAGCTTGCTTCGCAGCCAGTTTGCCATCTCTTCGGGCGTGCCCCAGTTCCAATGTGGAATCACGTCCGCAATGACCTGTTCCATGTCCGTGTACTTGTGAACGCCGTCCACATAGCACCATTTGCAGTACAAGTCGTTGACGGTGCCGTCGGCTTCGCGGCTGAGACTGTCGTCCAGCGGGGCGCCTCAGACTTGGCAGATTTCGTTGCGCGGCTGCCCCAGAAGCGTATGGAGAGATACGCCAAAGGTTTTGGAAATCAGTTTCAGCGTTTCCGCGCCGGGGATGGTTTCGCCGTTTTCCCACCGGGAAACGGCTGCCTGGTCACAAACAGCCTGTCGGCCATTTCTTCCTGGGTAAGGTTGTGATTTTTCCGTATGTTCAGCAGAACGTCCTTGGTATCCATCCTGTTCACCTCCTAAAAATGAGTATAGCAAAACGGGAGACGAACGCAAGCACCCGGCTGTTGCTTTTAGGCAAGAACCCGTCGTGCATAAAGCCTCGGCCGGCAGAAGTAGCTGGGGGAGTGCATCTGCCTTGCTTGCCTGCCGGAACGCCCTCCTCCCTTGTATCCGGCGGCAAATCAAGCTATAATATCCATAAGCTGTATTGCATGATACTTGCTTTGCATAAGAAAGGAGAATATCATGTTTTCTATGGATTTTTTTAACCCCGTGCGGATTGTAAGCGGCCGGGGGTGCTTGCGCGATTTTGCAAATATCAATCAGTTTGGCAAGCGCTGCTTGATTGTCACAGGCAAATCTTCGGCGAAAGTGTCCGGCGCTTTGGCTGACGCGGAAGCCTTGCTTTCCAAGGCCGGAATTTCCTATCAGATTTTTGACGAGATCGAACCGAACCCTCTTTTGGACACGGTCTATGCCGGCGGGAAAACCGCCAGAGATTTTGGCGCCGACTTTTTAATAGGAATCGGCGGCGGCTCGCCCTTGGACGCGGCCAAGGCAGTGGGTATTTTTGCCACCAACCCCGACATGGCCCCCGAGGAGATTTTCACCGCACCCCGCAAAGACGCCCTTCCCCTGCTGGCAGTACCCACCACGGCAGGAACGGGCAGCGAGGTGACCCCTTATTCTATCCTCACCGTGCCCAG
>DUUG01000278.1 GCA_012841675.1 Clostridiales bacterium | reverse complement strand
GAAGCTGTTGCGGAATTTGCTCTGGCAGATGGCGACAAAGCCGTTGCCGTGTTTGCCTACTGCAACCTGCACGGCCTTTGGAAAACGGTTCTTTAATGTTTATTGGAATACAGAAAAGCCGCACCGCTTTGGCGGTGTGGCTTTTTGCATAAAAGTGAAAAGGCAAACGCAAACATGATTGCCCGCTAAGCAAGCCTGTGCTATAATGAACGAAATGTGGATACACACAGAGGGGAGAACATATGACGATTCTGGGGATTGATCCGGGTCTTGGCATCATTGGCTACGGTGTGGTTAAGCAACGAAAGGGCGGCGCGGATTTTGTGGCCTGCGGCGCCATTACCACCGCCAAAGATGCCCAAGTTTCCGACCGGCTTTGTGAGATATACCGGGATTTAAACATGCTATTGACGCGGTTTTCGCCTGATGCCGTAGCTGTAGAGCAGTTATTTTTTCATCAAAACCAGAAAACCATTATTCCGGTGGCAGAGGCCCGCGGTGTGATTCTGCTGGCACTGGCACAGGCGAATATTCCCATTTATGAGTATACACCTCTGCAGATGAAAATGACGCTGACGGGGTACGGACGGGCAACCAAGCAGCAAATTATGGAGATGACGCGGCTCCGCCTAGGGCTGTCGGCGCTGCCTAAGCCGGACGATGCGGCAGATGCGCTGGCCATTGCACTTTGCCACAGCTCGGCGGCGGAATCGCGGCTTTTAACCCAGAAAGGAAATGTGTAATGTATTTTTATCTGGAAGGAATCGTAGCGTATTGTGACCCGAAGCTAGTCGTAATCGACTGCGGCGGGGTCGGATACGGCGTTATGCCCACATCGTCTGTTGTGGCGAAGGCGCGGGTTGGGCAGAAAATGAAGGTCTATACCCACCTGCATGTGAGAGAGGACCTGTTCGACCTATATGGCTTTGCGGATTTTGACGAGAAAAACTGCTTTTTAATGCTTACCTCCATATCCGGCGTCGGTCCGAAGGCTGCCATGGCCATTTTGTCGACGGCCACACCCACACAGCTTGCCATGAGCATTATCAATGAAGACGAAAAAGCCTTGACCGTTACACCGGGTATTGGCAAGAAGCTTGCCCAGCGGATTATATTAGAATTAAAAGACAAGCTGGCAAAGCAGATGCCGCCAGGGGCAGAGTTAACTTATGCGCCGGGAGACGCCTTGCTAGGCGGATTGGCGGAGAGCGCCGTTTCGGCCCTTGTGGTCCTTGGCTATACGACGGTGGAGGCAAGAAAGGCCGTTGCGGCAGTGGATACAACGGGCTTGACCACGGAGGAAATTATCCGCCGCGCGCTGAAGAGCATAGGAGATTAAAAATCCAAACACAGGATAAAAGACGGAAAAAAGGAGGCGGCAGGCGTGGCCATCAGCTATGACAGCGAAAACGAACGCATAATAACCCCGTCCCGACAGCAGGAGGACGGTGTGCTGGACAACGCTCTGCGTCCCAAGCTGCTGAAGGAATATCTGGGGCAGGAGAAAGCGAAGGAAAACCTCTCGGTTTTTATAGATGCGGCAAAGCTTCGGGAAGAGCCGTTGGATCATGTACTTCTCTACGGGCCTCCGGGACTTGGGAAAACCACTTTGGCCGGTGTCATTGCCAATGAAATGGGTGTGAATATTCGCATAACCTCCGGCCCTGCCATTGAACGTGCCGGGGATTTGGCAACGCTTCTTTCCAAGCTGGAGGAAAACGACATTCTCTTTATTGACGAAATTCACCGTTTGAACCGCACGGTAGAAGAAGTGCTGTACCCGGCTATGGAGGACTATGCCTTTGATATTATTATGGGAAAAGGCATGGGGGCCAACTCGCTCCGCATACAGCTTCCCAAGTTCACCTTAATCGGTGCCACAACACGGGCAGGCCAGCTTTCCAATCCCTTGCGTGACCGGTTTGGCGTTCTACTTCGCTTAGAGCTTTACACGCCGGAGGAGCTTACGCAGATTGTTCTGCGTTCTGCGAATATTTTAGAGATTCCCATCGAACAAGCCGGCGCTTTTGAACTGGCAAGAAGGGCAAGGGGAACGCCGCGGATTGCCAACCGGCTTTTGCGCCGGGTGCGGGATTTTGCACAGGTGCGCGCCGCCGGGATTATTACCGCCGAAGTGGCCAACAGCGCCTTGTTAGCGCTGGAAATTGACGAGCTGGGCTTGGATTCCATTGACCGGCGCATGCTTCTTGCCATTATTCAGAGCTTTGGCGGCGGACCGGTGGGACTTGATACACTAGCGGCCATGATTGGCGAGGAAAGCATTACACTGGAGGACGTGTACGAGCCGTACTTAATGCAGATTGGCTTTCTAACGCGCACCAATCGAGGACGGTGCGCCACAGAAGCGGCATACAAACACCTGGGGCTTCCGTTTCTCGGTCAGCAGACGCTGGAATAGCTTATTATTGGAGGGGAAAATATGAAATCCAAAGTAACCATTCGAACACTCACTTTTGCAGCCCTTTTCATTGCACTGGATATAGTTTTTACGCGCTTTTTTTCGCGCATGGTGTTTTACGATAGAATCAGCCTGCAGTTTCTGCCGCATGTGATGGCCGGCGGCATGCTCGGCCCCATCGGAGCGGCGCTTACCTGTGTTGCAGGCGATTTGCTTGGCATGCTTATTAACAGCGGCGGACTCAGCATTAACCCGATTCTAACGGGCACGGCTATGCTGCGCGGTCTTCTGTATGGCTTGTTTTTATTTAGGAAGGGGAAAATCTCTTTCTGGCGCATGCTGCTGGCCGTGGGTATTGTGACTTTGCTATGTGATGTGGTGATTAACACCTATGTAATGCACGTCATTTATGAGGTAGAGGTAAAGGTTATTCTTGCAAGCAAGCTTTGGATTCGTGCATTGGCCTGGCCTTTGTATTCTCTGGTTGCGTGGGGAGTTTGGAATCGGTTGGAGAAAGCCGGACAAATTAAATAGCATAAGCTAAGGAGGATCTTGTATGCGTTACATCGATTGGCTGGAAGGGAAAAGTAAAGCGCCTGCTTCCACATATGAGCGCTCGCTGCACTATGTTGGAGATACGGCCGTATTCATGGCTCATGAAAACGGGGAAGACTGCATACTGATTTACGGCGACCCTTTGGGATTTGAAGCAACACCGTATCCGGGCGAACAAGGGCTCTGGCTTGCGCCGTGCAATCATGCGGCGGCCTGCAGGCTCAGAGAGCTGTTTCCGTTTACGGCGCCGTCGCCTGTGCTTTCCTATCCTCGCACCATGG
>DUUG01000277.1 GCA_012841675.1 Clostridiales bacterium | reverse complement strand
TACCTGTGTTGCCCCTGCGGCCACAGCGGCCAAAGAGTTGGCAACCGCCATGCCCAAATCGTTATGGCAGTGGACGGAGAGGTGAATCTTATCAATATCCGGGACATTTTGCTTAAGGTATGTAATCCGTTCGGTCATTTCGGCAGGCGTTGTATAGCCAACGGTGTCGGGAATGTTGACAATGGTGGCACCGGCTTCGATGACCTTCTGCACGACTTTTGCCAGAAACGGGAGCTCGCTTCGGGTGGCGTCTTCGCAGGAAAACTCTACCTCATGGCAGAACGATTTGGCATATTTTGTGGCCTCCACGGCCAAGTCTAACACTTTTTCCGGATCCATCCTAAGCTTATGTTGCATATGGATGGGGGAAGTGGCCAGAAAAATATGAATCAGCGGCGCTTCCGCATGTTTGACGGCGTTGTAGGCCGCATCAATGTCCTTTTGCACAGAGCGGGCAAGGGATGCCACTTGACTTCCTTTGACCACACGAGCAATTTCGGAAATTGCTTCAAAATCGCCAGGGGAGGCAATGGCAAAACCCGCCTCAATGACATCTACGCCTAGCTTGCATAGCTGCCGGGCCACCTCGCGTTTTTCGCTTAAATTCATGCTGCACCCGGGAGATTGTTCGCCATCACGCAGCGTCGTGTCAAATATTCGGATCTGCTTTGCCATCTTCTTCACCCTTTCATGTTGCTAAGAATCTTTTCATTTATTTTAAAACGGCACCCATAGAGGCGGAAGAAACCTGGGAGGCATACCGTTTTAAATACCCTTTTTCTATCTTCGGAGGAAGCAGCGTTAGATTTTTCCGCCGGTTGGCAAGTTCTTCCTCAGAGACACGGAGGTTGATTTGATAGTTGTTTATGTCAATATCGATAATGTCGCCCTCTTGCACAAGGGCAATGGGGCCGCCTGCTGCCGCTTCAGGAGAGACATGACCGATGGATGCGCCGCGAGAAGCGCCGGAGAAGCGCCCGTCGGTCAATAGTGCTACGTCTTTGTCAAGCCCTCGTCCAGCCAATGCCGAAGTGGGAGACAACATTTCCCGCATACCGGGGCCGCCCTTCGGGCCTTCGTATCGGATAACTACGACATCGCCTTTTTGGATCTTACCGCCCAAAATGGCCGCATTGGTGTCTTCTTCGCTGTCAAACACGCGGGCAGGGCCGCTGTGCGTCAACATAGACGGGTCAACGGCAGACCGTTTGACAACACAGCCTTCCGGCGCAATGTTTCCGTACAGTATGGCAAGGCCGCCGGTTTTCGAACAGGGGTTTGCCACCGTATGCACCACCGTTCCGTCGGGTGTTCCTACATTTTCCAAGTTTTCGCCGACGGTTTTTCCCGTTACGGTAAGGCAGTCATTGTGCAATAGCCCGTTTTTGGCAAGCTCCGCCATGACGACGGGCACGCCGCCGACGCGGTATAAATCTTCAATGTGATGTGGGCCGGCAGGGGACAAACGGCAGAGATTGGGCGTTTTCTCGCTGATTTCGTTGATTTTCTCTAAGTCCAGAGGGACACCGGCTTCATTGGCAATGGCCAACAGGTGCAAAACGCTGTTAGAGCTGCACCCAAGAGCCATATCAACGGCCAAGGCGTTTTCAAATGCCTTCGGCGTCAAGATGTCCAACGGGCGAATATTTTCGGCCACAAGCTGTATAATGGCGCTGCCGGCGGCTTTTGCCAAACGGGTTCTGGCGGCAAACATGGCAGGAATAGTTCCGTTGCCGGGTAGCCCCATGCCGATGACTTCGGTTAAGCAGTTCATGCTGTTGGCCGTAAACATACCAGAGCAAGAGCCGCAGCCGGGACAGGCATTTTCCTCCAGCTCGGTGAGCTGTTCCTCTGTCATCCGCCCGGCCGAGCAGGCGCCGACGCCTTCAAAGGTCTGGCTTAAGCTTACAGGGCGGCCGCCGGCCATACCGGCCATCATAGGGCCGCCGGAAACGAGAACCGCCGGCAAATTTAATCTTGCGGCCGCCATGAGCATACCGGGCACGACCTTGTCACAGTTGGGAATCAGCACAAGCCCGTCAAACGCATGGGCCATGGCCATGGTTTCCACCGAATCGGCAATCAGCTCGCGAGAGGCAAGGGAATAATGCATGCCCATATGTCCCATGGCAATTCCGTCGCAAACAGCGATGGCGGGAACCTCGATGGGCGTGCCGCCGGCGGCCCATATGGCCTCTTTCACGGCTTTGGCAATGATATCCAAATGCACATGGCCGGGTACAATCTCATTCTGCGAGTTGACAACGCCGATTAACGGCCGGTTGAGATCTTCCTTTGTATATCCCATGGCATAAAAAAGCGAACGGTGCGGTGTGCGCTCTATGCCCTTTGTAACGCGATGGCTGTTTCGTTCCATCACAGCGACCATCCTTTCTCATCCAAAAATTGGCTATCCGGGAAGTTTTCCCGGATAGCCTGGGAAAACTATTTGGATTTTTTCAGCCAGCTCATCATGCCGCGCAGTTTTTCGCCGACGGTTTCCACAAGCTGGGTCTTTTCGCTGTTTCTCTTGGCATTGAAGAAGGGGCGGTTGGCCTGGTTTTCCAGGATCCAGTTGCGGGCAAAGGAGCCGTCCTGCACTTCGGACAGAATCTTCTTCATTTCCTTGCGGGTTTCTTCGGTGATAATCCGCTTGCCGGTGACATAGTCGCCGTATTCCGCCGTATCGGAGATGGAATAGCGCATGTAGGAAAGGCCGCCTTCGTTAATGAGGTCAACGATAAGCTTCATTTCGTGGAGGCATTCAAAGTATGCAATCTCCGGCTGATAGCCTGCGACAACCAGCGTTTCAAAGCCGGCTTTCATAAGCTCGGTCACGCCGCCGCACAGAACGGCCTGCTCGCCAAATAGGTCGGTTTCCGTTTCTTCTTTGAAGGAGGTTTCCAGAATGCCGGCCCGCGCGCCGCCAATGCCGGCCGCATAGGCAAGTGCCAAATCTTTTGCCTGCCCGGTAGCGTCCTGATAGACGGCGATTAAGCAGGGAACGCCCTTGCCGGCTTCATACTGAGAGCGCACCGTATGGCCCGGGCCCTTGGGGGCAACCAACCAAACGTCTACATCCGCCGGAGGAACGATTTGTCCGTAATGGACGTTGAAGCCGTGGGCAAACACAAGGGATTTGCCGGCGGAGAGGTTGGGAAGGATGCTCTCCTGGTAGAGCTTCGGCTGTTTTTCGTCATTGACTAAAATCATGATGATATCGGCCTTTTTCGCAGCGTTAGCAGCCGTATCCACAGCCAGACCGGCGGCTTCTGCTTTTGCCCAGCTAGGAGAGCCGGTATACAGACCGACAACGACGTTAACACCAGAGTCCTTCAAGTTGAGCGCGTGGGCATGGCCTTGGCTGCCGTAGCCGATAACAGCCACGGTTTTTCCGTTTAACAGGGAAAGGTTGCAATCCTTCTCATAATACATGTTTGCCATTTTTATCTTCCTTCCTTATATAGTGAATTTGGGGTGTAAGATTTACAGTTTGTCTTTCTTTCCGTGCCGTTTTAACTCAACGGCGCCACGTTCCAAACCGGTCATACCTGTACGGGCAATTTCCTTAATGCCGTAGTAAGACAATAGATCCAGAAACGCGTTATTTTTCGACGGTTCGCCCGTAATCTCCATAATGATAGACTCGTGGCAAATGTCGACGACCTTGGCGCGGAACACATTGCCGATCTCCACGATGGTGCCGCGGTTACTGTCGTTGGCGGCGACCTTTACCAGCAGAAGCTCCCGATACACCGAGGCGCCTTGCTTAAGCTCTGTGATACTGGTTACTTCTACCAACTTGGCCAGTTGCTTTTTAATCTGCTCTAAGACATACTCGTCGCCGTACACCTCAATGGTGATACGGGAAATGCCTTCCTCCTGGGAGGGGCCGACAGTCAGGCTTTGAATGTTATAGCCGCGCCGGGAGAAAAGACCGGTTACACGGGTTAAAACGCCGGGATTGTCTTCCACGAGAATCGAAAGCACATATTGACGAATCATTACGCATCCTCCTCACAGGCAATCTCCAAAATCGGCTTATCAATCGAGCCGCCCTGCGGTACCATGGGAACCACGTTTACGTCTTTGTCTATTACGCAGTTGATGACTGCCGGGCCGGGGGAGAGCAAAGCCTCCTCCAAAACGGGGCGGATATCTGCTTCGGATTCGATGGTATATCCCTCGGCGCCGAAGGAATTGGCCAGCATGACATAATCGGTGTCTCGCTCCAGCGTTGTATGGGAAAAACGCTTTTCGTAGAACATCCGCTGCCACTGGCGAACCATTCCGAGGACGTTGTTGTTCATAACCAGAACTTTAACGGGAAGATTGAGCTTTACGGCCGTAGACAGCTCCATCAAATTCATATGGAAACTGCCGTCGCCGGCCACGTTAATGACGGTTTTGCCCGGCGAAGCCAC
>DUUG01000276.1 GCA_012841675.1 Clostridiales bacterium | reverse complement strand
CCGTCTGGCCGTCACCTATCCCGAGATTGCCAAGATGCAGACGCAGGCCATTATCAAAGCCGCCATCAACGTCAGCAAAGAAGGCATTGACGTAATTCCCGAGATTATGATTCCTCTGGTTGGCGATGTGAACGAGCTTCGCTATGTAAAATCCGTTGTCGTTTCCACCGCCGACGAGCTTATCAAGAACGCCGGCGTAGACATGTCCTATTTAGTCGGCACCATGATCGAAGTGCCGCGGGCAGCGCTGACGGCGGACGAGATTGCCAAGGAAGCCGAGTTCTTCTCCTTTGGCACCAACGACTTAACCCAGATGACCTACGGCTTCAGCCGTGACGACGCCGGCAGCTTCCTCACCGATTACTACGAGAAGCAGATTTTCGAAAATGATCCCTTTGCCCGTCTGGACACCATCGGCGTCGGCAAGCTGGTGGCCATGGCCGCCGAGCTTGGCAACAAGACCCGCCCCGGCATGAAGATGGGTATTTGCGGCGAACACGGCGGCGACCCCTCCTCCGTGGAATTCTGCCACAATGTGGGCCTGTCGTATGTTTCCTGCTCGCCGTTCCGCGTGCCGATTGCAAGACTCGCCGCGGCTCAGGCAGCCGTAAAGGCCGAGAGGTAAGTTAAAATAAAAAATCGCGGATTCGCAAGGAATCCGCGATTTTTACATAACATACGTTTTACTCTAGCCTACAAAGCAAGGGGGGGTATACGGATGCAGCTTACGTTTGAAAAGTCGAGTTTAGAGGATATTTTAACCGTAAGTCAGTGGCATACCGCCGATTCCGTCCGGGAATGGATTTATATCAACGACTGGGCAGGCTTCTATAACGCGGTAAAAGACAATCCCGGCTATTTTCTCTATTCAGTGCGGAGGGAGAAAGCGATGGTTGCTTTTATCGGCGGTGAAATCCTGAATTCTTGCTTGGCGCTGTTTTTAATCGTGGATCCTGCCAAGCACGGCCAAGGGATCGAAACGGCAGTTCTCTGTGAAATGGTCCGATGAACCGAAAAGCTGTTTGGTGAGATAGACGGGTACAGAGCAGACATTTATCCCAAAAATAAAGCCAGCCGCAGATGCTTCGAGAAAGCCGGATTTTTCTTGTTGGAACCGGGCGAAGACGGCGAAATGGTGTATTGGTGCCCCGTTTCGGCGAATTCTCTCTCTTTGGAAACTGCTACTCAGGGCAATTAACAAGCCCGGCCGGAGGTTCATTCTGTGTTCCAATTGCGACTCGCCGCCCATAAGCAGCCGTGAGCAAAGGGCAAAAAATTGATTTTGCTTAAAAGATAATGCGAAAGGGTATTACTTCTTAATTTTTAAGAGGTAATACCCTTTTTTTGTTCGCTATTTTGGGCGAACGCGTACGGATTGAAATATGGAAAAATAATTGATGATAATGAGCCCGTAATCTTGGATGAAAACCTCAATGTTGTATTTAAAGTCGACGATATATCAACGATTTTCCCGGATTATACCGGTTTTGGTTTTTCAGATAATTACATATCCGTCGTATGGCATAAATTTGTATCGAACGATGCCATAGAAGTGACCACTGCCATGATAGATTACGACTTAAACGTTATCATAGAGCCTAACAAATATTCGTATATAATGGAGATAGATAAAGACCATTTTTGGGTGATCGAACATTTGGCCTCATTAAGAGGGAAAGCATCTAATTGAAATGAGCGACAACGTCATCTATTTATTGCTCAATCACGCAAGCAATTCGAAATCCGCAACGATGGGCATTTTGTTTATAACAAAAAAGGAGCAAGTCTTTTCAGTTATTCGGAATCTTTGCATAATTATCAAGTTATAAACAGTTCCGGTAGGAATTACGTTCTCATTGCAGAAAGAATTGGGCATTCCGGCGCATCGGCTCAAATATACGACCTGGATCAAGAAAAAATTGTCGGCGTGATACCGTCTTTCAGCATGGCCGCTAAGGCTAAGCCCGTGTATTTGTTGCCAAGCGCTATTCTGCATTCAGATTCCATGAAATGCTATGACTACGATGGGAATCTGATAGAGCAGACTGTTTTTCCCGAGGAAGGGTATTTTGTAGAATCTGTTGCCGTAGTAGATTCCACCGCCATAGTCAATTTACAGGGAGGTTATTTACAGGGACAATATAAAGGGCAAGGCTATAAAGAAAATATATATATTAAAGTATACGCTAAAAATTGATACCGCTTCGAGAAAACGGAGAAATATTGGCTTGCATATGCCGGCCAGACTAGATAAGCTGGATAAGCCGGCTGTGTATAGCTGTAACCTTTACATGGCAAAGGCATTATGAATAGTCAAGACCCGAATACATTTAACGAACTTCAAGTTTCTGCAAAAAGGCGTGACCCTAATGGTCACGCCTTTTTTAGGGTTCCTAGATGCAAAGGTAACTTCTGCAATATTTGGCGCTGCCTATTTTTATTCATATATTTTTTGTATAATATACTTAGCACTTATAAATTTACCACATAGTGGGAGGGGTGACTATGAAAAAGATTCATAAATTTCTCTATTTCGGGACAGTTGTAAGCTTTCTGATCCCCATTATCTACCTTGTTATTCGTATGATTTTCGGAGAAAGCACAGGATTAGGATCAGACGCCGGATATCATTCCGACGCAGACTATCTGCTGATGCTGTTTCAGTGTATTCTCGGCCTGGTCACAATCCATATTCCAAGCCTGCTTGAAAAAAATCTTCGGTTTGAGATCCCCGGTATGCTGTATGGATTCTATATTGTATTTCTGTATGGCTCCATTTTTCTTGGGGAAGTGCGCAGTTTTTACTATCTGGTTCCCCACTGGGACAGCATTATGCACTTTCTCAGCAGTGTAATGACCGGTTTCTTCGGCCTGATGGTTGTGACGATTTTAAACCGGGACGAACGCGTTGCCATTCGCCTTTCTCCGATTTTTGTGGTGTTGTTTGCTTTTTCCTTCTCCGTGATGATCGGCGCGGTGTGGGAAGTGCTGGAATACGTAATCGACGGCGTTCTTGGCGTCAATATGCAGAAATTTATTACCGCCGACGGAACGGTGCTTGTGGGCCGCGCAGCCCTTAGCGACACCATGAAGGATATTATCATAGACATACTCGGCGCGTTTTTGGCATCTATCATCGGTTATTTCTCCATCCGGCGGAACCTGCGCTGGTATATTCCCGTGCTAAAGCATGGGGAATCGGAAAACAAAATGAAGCCGTCTGACAATGCGGAGGTATAGAAAAAGTCTAATGCCATATGGCAAGCTCCTGTATATGGTAATGAAAGAAGGCAAATACCATAGGACCGTCTGTTTCTATTAAGAAACAGACGGTCATTTTTGCGGCGCCGATGTTTTGATAGGAATAGGAGGGGCTTTTCCTCGAAGCAAAAGCATGCTATAATATAATATCACAGATATTTATTATATAGAGTGTATTAAGATACTAAAGGGGACTCACCATGAGATATGTTATCGGCATTGACGTAGGCGGCAGCACCACAAAAACCGTCGGCTTTCAAAACGGAACTTTAATTAGCCCGATTATGGTAAAAGCAAGCGACCCGAAAGCCTCTTTGTTCGGCGGCTTTGGGAAGTTTTTAGAAGATAACCGTTTAAAGCTGGACGAAATTGAGCGGGTCATGGTAACCGGCGTTGGCTCATCCATCCTAGCCGGCTCTATCTACGGAATTCCCGCCTACAAGGTGGATGAGTTCCGCGCCATTGGCAAGGGCGGGCTGTTTTTGTCCGGTCTGCACCATGCCATCGTTGTGAGCATGGGCACCGGCACGGCCATTGTCGCTGCCGGCGAGGATTATGTACGCCACATTGGCGGTACCGGCGTCGGAGGAGGTACGCTGCTCGGCCTATCCAACCGGATGCTCAACATTCGCGACTTTAACGCTCTTATCAAGGCGGCCGAAGGCGGCTCCTTGCACCATGTGGACTTGTTTGTCAACGATCTGACCTCCGAAATCATCCATACGCTGCCCGATCAGGTCACCGCATCCAATTTCGGGCGAATCTCCGATTTGGCAACCCCCGCCGACATTGCCATGGGGATTATCAACCTTGTGTTGCAGACCATTGGCGTCACCTCGGCGTTTGCCTCTCATATTGAAAAAACGAAGGATATTGTTCTGACCGGAACGCTGACCGGCATCCCCTACGCAAGGGAAATTTTCAACGGGTTGGAATCGCTCCACGGCGTTACCTATACGCTGCCCGAGCATGCGGAGTTTGCCACTTCTGTAGGTGCGGCCCTTTGCAAGCCGGAAGAAACCGCCGAAAAATAAATCTGTTTGCCAAGACGTAACACAAAGCAACACAGCTATAAACCCGCCCCGGCTACTAACCGGGGTGGTTTTTTGCATATGGGTATCTTTCTCTATTCCGCTAATGCTTCACAATCCATTTTCCGTTTTCCTTTGTCACCGTAAACTCAAATTGCCCGGCATCTGATGCGGTATATGGGTCACGTTCGTATCCTGCTCCATCCTGCCACGAGCCGACCACATAGTACACTTCGTAAAGCGTTCTGCCCCCTTCATCTTCCCCTTTATGCAAATAGAACGGGGCATATTTTTCCGGGCAGTACACATAGGGGAACGAGCCATATGGGTCATATCCGCTGAGTTTTCCCAAAAGGTCGCTGTCCTGCCGCCGGACGGCCGTGTAGAACGCAAGGGCGACTTCCTCTTCCTTCCGTTTTCCCAGTTCCCCGTCTAAAAGTGTAATCCCGCTTTCGGAACCTGCAATGTAATCTTCGAAGCTGACCTTTTTCCGAACCGCCTTGTTACCGTTTAGAGTAAACTTTTCTAGCATTCGCAGGTCATAGATTTAGTACACATCTTCCCCGGCATAGCAGAGAAAAACGAAACGCTCGTTGTTTTTAACATCAAACAGCGTTCTTCCTTCCGCTATGACTACATTTTATCTTTATCATGTATTTCAAAGGCAGGAGTGAGCTACAGGGACAAATCAGTTTCCGGCATGCGGTTCGGTCGCTTAAAAGGAAGCACGGCTCTACGCAATACAAACAAATTCTCATCCGTCTTTAATATGGATGAACCCTGTTCAAAAAATATCCAGAAAATATCTCAGTCTGATCGCTAATCAGTGAAAAAAGCTCGTTTCTTGTGTCGTGATATTCAAAGGGAATATAGCGTTGTCTAAACTCAAGCTCTATCTCGGCATCGTGAATGCGGCGATTTTTCTCCTTGCCATTTTCATATAGACGCCCCCTTTGGCAAATTTAAGCGGAAACAATCCTGTCGGCTATGTGCGGTATTGTATGCTGTTTTCATATGGACAGCACGTGCGCTATCTTAAGCGGGGTGCCATGTAGATATTGCTATTTGTTTGACATTTATTTTAGCATGTGTTAACTTGAAACAAAAGAACAAAGCGATGACAAAGGGGGGACATAAGAGCGCTTCTCCTTTCGCCTCCACGGTAATCTACCAACCGCTTCTTACAATAATTTCTCCGATAATCTATTTTACTTTTTTTCAATTTCACGCTGAATTAAGATCTTTAGCAAGTTCTGTTCAATAGCTTGCAGCAGATGAATAAGCGTCTTAATGGTCTTAATATCTTGATTGCGCGAAAGAGATACCGCCACAATAGAAGCGAGCACAACTAGCTCTTCACCGGACAGAGATTGGAGATTCAAGAAAATCACCTCACTTTTACTGTATTCAAAAGCAAAACTAAGGTGCCCCTTAGAGTTTTCAGGCGCCAAACATAACCTAAAAAAAGCAAGGCAAAAGCCTTGCTTTTTTATTTTTCAGGCGCTCAACCTATGACAGCGAAAAACCCAAGCAGGTTTGTAAACTCATAATGCTAAAATCGGTAGACGCCAAGATTTATGCAACGTATTACACCACCCGTAAAGATAACGAATGGGCCAAAGCCAATCCGGACGAAATCCAGCAAGTGTATATTATGACGCCCTTTGTCACCGCCACAAGCGACACACTTTCCATCCATTTGTTAAAAGGCCTGTATCCGGAAATGCTCTCTGTCAACAGCCGGGATGACATTTCCCGCTGGTGGGAAGTGATTGACCGCACCACAGGCCAAGTGGTGCCCTTTGGGCAGTGAACGTACGACGAAGAAAAAGGTGACGTGACCATTTCGTCCACCATACCCTTCCACAACTACACCGTAAGCTTTTTGGCCTATATTATGTGGGACCCGGTCCACATGTACAACTATGTCACCAACAGTTGGGAAGGCGTAGAAAAACAGCTCTCCTTCGACGTGCGGCAGCCCAAAACCCACGTTTTCACCATGGAGCGGCTGCGCCGGTTTATCAAAGAAAATCCCCATGTGGATGTCATTCGTTTTACCACCTTTTTTCACCAGTTTACGCTGCTTTTTGACGAGCTGGCAAGGGAAAAATATGTAGACTGGTACGGCTACTCCGCCAGCGTTTCCCCCTATATTTTAGAACAGTTTGAAAAAGAAGTGGGCTATAAGTTCCGCCCCGAATATATCATTGACCAAGGGTATTTCAACAACACCTACCGCATTCCCAGCAAGGAATTTTTGGATTTCCAGGCGTTCCAGCGGCGGGAAGTTGCCAAGCTTGCCAAAGAGATGGTGGACATTGTCCACGAACACGGCAAGGAAGCCATGATGTTTTTAGGCGACCACTGGATCGGCACCGAGCCGTTTTTGGACGAGTTTAAGACTATCGGCCTGGATGCCGTTGTGGGAAGCGTTGGCAACGGCTCTACCTTGCGCCTAATTAGCGATATTCCCGGCGTCAAATACACGGAAGGCCGCTTCCTTCCCTACTTCTTCCCCGACACTTTTTACGAAGGCGGCGACCCCGTTCGCGAGGCGAAAATCAACTGGGTCACGGTCCGCCGTGCCATTTTGAGAAAGCCCATTGACCGCATCGGGTACGGCGGCTATCTGAAGCTTGCGCTGAAATTTCCGGAATTTATCGACTATGTGGAAAGCGTTTGCAACGAATTCCGCACTCTGTACGATAATATTGCCGGAACCACGCCCTATTGCATTAAAAAGGTAGGAATACTCAACTGCTGGGGCAAAATGCGCGCTTGGGGCAACCACATGGTGCACCACGCCATCTATTACCCCCAAAACTACTCTTACGCCGGCATTATCGAAGCCCTTTCCGGTGCCCCCTTTGACGTGCGGTTTATCAGCTTTGACGATATTCGCCAAAACCCCACCATGTTGGACGATTTCGACGTGCTTCTCAACATCGGCGACGGCTACACGGCGTACACCGGCGGAGAAAACTGGATGGATCCCGTGATTGTACAGGCTGTGAAATCCTTTGTCCACCGTGGCGGCGGCTTTATTGGCGTCGGCGAACCTACCGCATATCAGCACCAGGGGCGGTATTTTCAGCTTGCCAACGTTTTGGGCGTGGAAAAAGAAACGGGACTAACCCTCTCTTTGGACAAATACAACTGGGACGAGTACGAGCATTTTATAACCGCCGACTGCGGCAAAGAAATCAACTTTGGCGAGGGCAAAAAGAACATCTACGCTCTGGAAGGAACGCAAATTTTAAAGCAGATTAACAAAGAGGTGCAATTGGCCGTCAACTCCTTTGGCAACGGCCGATCTGTGTATATCAGCGGATTGCCTTACAGCTTTGAAAATTCCCGTTTGCTATACCGGGCCATTTTGTGGGCTTCTCACGACGAGGACAATCTCCACCGCTGGTTTAGCACCAACTACAACGTGGAAGTCCACGCGTATGTGAAAAACGGCAAATACTGCGTTATCAACAACACCTACGAACCGCAAACTACAACGGTGTATAAAGGCGACGGCTCCAGCTTCGAACTGTCACTGGATGCCAACGAAATCGTATGGTTTGAGATCTAATAAGTTCTATCCGTCGCTGTGGAGTATGAAACTCCACAGCGACTTTTTGGCGGAAAGCTCCCCTTTCCACGGCAGCGCTTCTTTTCAATCTAACGGTGCAACCTGCGTATCGTTCTTGCATTTTTCCGGCTTGCCCTGTATAATAAAAGCAATGTTACCAAACATTTAAAGGAGGGCTAGCTTTGCTTACAAAGGAACAGGTATCCAAAGCACAGAGCATCGCACGTGAGTTTTTACATAAAGCCGGTATTGTCCTTTCCCCTTTGGAAGAAATTGAAGTGGCCGATTTCGGTCTAAACGATCTTTATACCACCGGCCTTCAGCTTGTTACATACATAAACACCGACCGGGTTTGTGCCAAAGAGCTTGTGTTGACCCCCGGCCAAACTTGTCCCGAGCATAAGCATCCGCCCCTTCCCGGCTATCCCGGCAAGGAAGAAACGTTCCGCTGTCGGTATGGCACCGTATATCTCTACGTGGAGGGCGAACCGACTCCGAATCCTTCGG
>DUUG01000275.1 GCA_012841675.1 Clostridiales bacterium | reverse complement strand
GTTTCTGGAAGCAACGATTGCTCTGGCCTGCTGTAAATCCCCGGGCAAGACGGCCTTAATTTCCTCCACTAGGTCTAAAAGCCTATCCCGCTCTAAAACCACTTTGCCTCCGCTTAACGGCATGGACCATGCGTCATTTACCAATTCGCCCAGTAGCGTTACCAATTCGTCAACACTGTGTCTTTCGTCCATATAAGAAGCCCCCTCATCGTCAGAAGAATAAAGTTTATTATCGGGCCTTTGCCAACGCAGCAATCACCGCCGCAGGCAGATACCCCTCCACCGGCGCACCCATTTCGTAAAGATGCAGCGCCACGCTAGAGCTTACATGCGCAAGCGACGGCTCTGCCGGCAAAAACAGGGTTTCCACCCCGGCCAAATCCAAGTTCACCCGGGCAATCTGCTGTTCATAAGCCAGATCTTCCCCGTTGCGAATGCCCTTTACAAGCGCCGATACCTGATTTTCTTTTGCAAACGTGGCCACAAGTCCCGTGCAGGACAGGATTCGAACATTGGAAGGCCTGCCTTGCTCGGCTAGCGCCTGCTCCCAAAGGTCACACCGCTCTTGCAAAGAGAAGCGCGGCTTTTTCGCCGCATTTTGAGAAACGGCCACAATAACCTCGTCAAAAATAGCGGCCAAGCGGCGAACTAGGTTCACATGACCCAGCGTTACAGGGTCAAAGCTTCCGGGAAACATCGCCCTACGCATGGGTCCTATCCTCCCCCTGCTTGTCCACAACACGGCGCAGCATAGTAATAGCCGTAGAGCCGTGTACCTTTCGCTTTTCCTGCACAAGACAGCCGATTTCCGAAGGGATTACGTCGGCTGTGTCACTCTCGCATATAATTATACCATTTGGCGCCATGATGTCAAACGTTTGCACAAATTTTAGTATCCTTGCTATATATCCTGCCCGATAGGGCGGATCCAGTAATAATATGTGGCATTTTTGCTTGGAATAGCCCTTTAAAAAGGATTTATAATCCGATAAATGCACAGTTGCCTTTTCAGAAAGCTTGGTTTTTTTTAAATTTTTACGAATAATTGCCACAGAGGCAGGCAGGTTGTCTACCAAATCGGCGTAGGTCGCGCCGCGACTTAGCGCTTCGATGCCAAGCTGCCCCGTTCCGGCAAATAAATCAATAACGCGCCGCCCTTCCAGCTCGAATTGCAGCATGTTGAAAATGGCCTGCTTGACCTTGTCGGCTGTGGGGCGCACATCCATGCCGGGTACGCTTTCGAGTTTAAATCCTCTGGCTGTGCCAGTAGTTACTTTCATTGGATGGTTTCGTCCTTTCCGTCGGATGCATTTTCCTCGCCGGTTTCTTCAGGCGGCGCCACGTCGGGAGCCGGCGGGTGGAAATAGGCATACACATTTTCCGCAACAGTTCGGGGCAAATGCTCGGCCAGTTGGTCTATGTCGGCTGCCTTGATCTTGGCAATGGAACCGAACTTGCGAAGCAGCAAGGTGGCCCGCACCTTGCCGATGCCGGGAATTTTCGTCAGAGAAGTGGAAAGGGTTCGCTTTCTCTTCTTGGCCCGATGGAACGCAAGAGCAAAGCGATGGGCCTCCTCCTGCGCCTTAGCAATAAGCGCATATACGGCAGGATGGCCGGACAATCCGATTTCCTCCCCTTCCGGCGTTACCAGCGCACGAGTTTGGTGGCGACCGTCTTTTACCATGCCCAAAAGCGGAATCGACAATCCACGAACAGACAAAAGCCTTTTCACCGTCATGGCGTGGGTTCGCCCGCCGTCGATTAAAATGAGATCGGGGGTTTCTCCAAAGGCACCCTGCTCGTGGATACGGTCTAAACGGCGAGACAGCATCTCCGACATGGCAGCGTAATCATCTTGCTTGTCCTGCCCCCTTATGGTAAAGCGCCGGTATGCCGATTTGGCAGGCTTTCCGTTTTCCAACACAATCATCGACCCGACAATGGCGTCATCCCCCGTATTGGAGATGTCAAAGGCTTCGATGCGTTTCGGCATTGCCGGCAGCATGGCAAGCCTTGCCAGTTCGGAAAGGGCAAAATGCAGCTTTTCCGCCGGTGTTGTAATGCGGTCAACCTCCTGCCGGGCATTGGTTTCAGCCTGTAAAATAAGCTTCAGCTTAGGCCCCCGCTTAGGAATGGCAAGGGTTACGGCCTTGCCCCGTTCCTCGCTCAGCAGGCGCTCTAGCAGCTCTCGATCTTCAAAATCCTTAGGCAGCAAAATAATATCGGGCAAGAAATCCCGGCCCGGATAAAATTGCTTGAGAAAATCCTCATACAAGTCGGCCGCTTCCGAGGCCTCCCTAATTTTAAAGGTTTCCATATGCTGGGCGGTAATCTGCCCCTCCCGCACAAACAAAACAGAGATGACCATGCGCGTTTCTCCCACGTGAAAGCCTATGGCATCCATTCGCTCATGGGAAAGAAACATGGTCTGCTGTTCCTTGCCAAAACGGGACACGGCCAGCAGGCGATTCCGAATCTGTGCCGCCTGCTCAAATTCCAGGCGTTCGGCGGCCGCTTCCATTTCTTCTTTGAGTTGGGCCTCTAACCCCTCGTATTTCCCCGAGAAAAGCATAACCGCCTGCTCGATTCGCCGTCTGTAATCGTTTGGGTCCGCCTCCGGGCGGCAGGGGCCAAAACACCGCCCCAATTGATAATGCAGGCAAGGCCGCTCTTTTCCGATATCTCTGGGAAACTGGCGATTGCAAACAGGCAGCTGCAGCATCTCCGAAACGGCGGCTAAGGCCGTCATGGTGGTATATCCCCCGCCGAAGGGGCCAAAATAGAGGGCGCCGTCCTTTTTGCGCTGTGTGTCAATGGTAAACTTCGGGTACGGCTCTTGCATATCTACGCGCACATAGGGGTATCCCGGCGAATTTTTTAGCAGCGTGTTGTATTTGGGCTTATATCTCCGGATAAGGCTGCATTCGAGCATCAGCGCTTCAAACTCGCTGGCCGTAACGATATAGGCAATATCTCTGGCCGAAGCGACCATCCGCCGAATTTTAAAAGAAAGGCCCGCTGGATTTTGAAAATACTGCGTCACGCGGTTTTTCAGAACCTTGGCCTTTCCGATATATATAATTTCTCCGTTTGCATCGTAAAAATGATACACGCCGGGCGACGCAGGAAACGTTTGCGCCTTTTCCTTCAGCAATAGATCCACTTTTCTACTCCTGTCAAGAAAGGGCGGAAAGCCCGTGCTCTCCGCCCGAATTTGCCGGATATTACTCCGCAAAGTTGGATTGGATCAGCGCCTCCAGCTCATCGATGGCAAGCTGTTCATCGGGCCCGTCGGCCACAATCCGGATCACCGTGTCTTTGGTAATGCCAAGAGACAATACGCCCAAAAGACTCTTCGCATTGACACGCCGGCTGTTTTTTTCCACCCAGATGCTGGACCGGAACTGGTTGGCTTTTTGAATAAAAAACGTAGCGGGGCGCGCATGCAGCCCAACAGCATTGGTCACCATAACTTCTTTTGTAAGCATATTGTCAGCAACCCCCTGCAAATAATACTATTACAGCCGTACTTTTGTTCTTGAAATATAGAATAGCCTTTTTTTCAAGAAAAGTCAACTTCTAAATTGTAACGCTTTTAATTTTTTGTTTATATTAACAGTTTATGCAGAAACATTTCTCAAAAAGCGGTCTATACGTCCAACAGCCGGAACGCATTTGCCGAACAAATGTTTTGTTTTCTGCCAATTCCTCCGATTTGGCCTTTATTATCGGATATTGGAGGAAGTTTTTTTACTTTTCCCTCTTGATTTTTCTGACCCCCTCTCGTATAATTGAAAGTAAAGTGGTAGGTAAATGGAGGGAAAGTGGATAATTCCTTCCAGCATGATAGAAAGGGGGCGGACAAACTATGCTCATCGGCGGTTCGACACACACCATCGATGCCAAGGGGCGCATGTTTTTTCCCGCCCGCTTTAAGGAAGATTTATGGGAGAACATTATTATCTGCCGCGGCATTGAAAAATGTTTGATGCTTTTCTCCCCTGCCGAATGGGAAATCTTCTCCGAAAAAATCAGAAAACAGCCGTTCTCCATTTCCTCTAAACTACAGCGGTATTTTTTCTCCACCGCCGCTCAGTGCAGCGTGGACGCGCAGGGCCGCCTTCTTCTTCCGCAGGCACTGCGTGAATATGCCGGACTGGAAAAAAACGTCATGGTCGTCGGCACCCAAAGCCGTGCCGAAATTTGGGATATAGAGGAATGGGAGAAATCTCAGCTGTCCAACGAAGATGTAAAGGATATTGTGGATTCCATCGACTTCTAATAGGTAAAGGGGCCCGCCATGGAATTTTCTCATAAACCGGTTCTGCTCTCAGAATGTTTGGAAGGCCTTCAGATTCGAAAAGACGGCGTCTATGTGGACTGTACCCTAGGCGGCGGAGGCCATTCCTATGAAATCGCCAAGCAGCTTGGTCCGGAAGGTATGCTAATCGGCATTGATCAAGACGACGATGCGTTGGCCGCTGCCAATGCCCGTTTGGCAGAGTTTTCCTGCTTTCGTTCCGTAAAAGCCAATTTTTCAGAGCTTTCCGGCGTGCTCCGTTCTTTTAAGCTGTCCGGCGCGGACGGAATTTTGTTCGATTTGGGCGTTTCCTCTTACCAGCTTGACAATGGGGCCCGGGGCTTTTCCTACCATACGGACGCTCCGCTGGATATGCGCATGGACACAAGCAAGGGGCAAACCGCCGCCGAGCTTATTGCTGACATTTCCCATGGCGCGTTGGCACGCATTTTGCGTGACTATGGCGAGGAGCGGTTTGCTTCGCAGATTGCATCCGCTATTGTATCCGCCAGAGAAAAAGCGCCTATTGAAACCACGTTTGCCTTGCGCGATATTATCGTAAGCGCTATCCCAGCGGGATTTGCCAAACGGGAAAAGCAGCATCCTGCCAA
Source organism: Clostridiales bacterium (assembly GCA_012841675.1). Lineage (GTDB taxonomy): Bacteria > Bacillota > Clostridia > Oscillospirales > QAMX01 > DUUG01. The sequence continues at coordinate 3,774 of DUUG01000275.1, read as the reverse complement.
GCGCAGCTTTCAGGCCATACGCATTGCCGTAAATAACGAGCTTTTTGTGGCAGAGGAAGGAATCAAGGCCGCCATTGACTCGCTTAACCCCGGCGGGCGGCTCTGTGTCATCTCGTTTCATTCGCTGGAAGACCGTATTACTAAGGTAACCATGGCCAAAGCGGCCGCCGGATGCAACTGCCCCAGGGACTTTCCCGTCTGCGTTTGCGGCGCCTCCCCTTCTTTGAAGCTGATTACGAAAAAGCCGATTACCGCGTCCGAAGCAGAACTCAATGAAAACCCACGGGCTAGAAGTGCCAAACTCCGCATAGCCGAAAAAGTCTAGCCTGATTACCAATGAAAAGGAGAAAGCCACATGCGAAACAGGAATTCCGCTCACTATGAAACGGCATTTGCTTATCATACGCAAGGCTCGGCCGCCGCCAACGCAGTGGCAATCCCTCAAAAGGAAGTCCCCCGCCGACAACCTGTGCCAACCCCCGAACCGGTCAAACGGCCGCAAGTTGTACCGGCCCGACGTCCGGCCCCGGTGGCAGAGCCAAGCCGTGCTTCTCGTTTTTGGCTGGTCTATGCCGGGCTACTGATTTTGGCCGCTTTTCTTCTAGGACAAGTTGTCAAAGCCTATTCCGAGCTGACGGTGCTGGCGGTGGAAAACTCCGCGATGAAAAGAGAGATCACCGAATTGCAAAAAGAGCAATCTGCCTTGGCGCTTGTGCAGAACGAGCGAATCTCCCTTGCGGAAATCGAAGCAATCGCGCGAGACGAGCTGAAAATGGTTCGCCTGTCTGATAAAAGCGTTTCTCTTCTGAAAAGCCAGGGGAACGAACAATTCGTCGTATTAAACGCCTCGGAATCATCCGAAAGCATCGGCTCACTTCTTTGGAAAACAATCAAAGACGTCGCGCTATATGTTTGGCGCTTTATCAATTGACAGCCCAACGTTTCGGGGCAATATTCGGCGGAAAGGGCGGCTTTGCATGGAAAGCTGCGTTCCGCCGCTTTGTGTTCTTTTCGATAGAGCGACTGCTGCCTGTTGGCAACTGTAAAGGGAATATTAAAGGGACAAATCCCATAAAATGAAGGTAAAAGCCAAAGTGGAGGATACGCAATGAAGGCACGAGCGGCTAACAACGAAACAATTTTACGCATGCTTTTGATTATGGCCGTTATGCTGCTGGTCATTGTCCCTGTCCTGATATACAAAATGTATACAATTCAGGTGCGGGATGCGGCGGATCTGCAAAGCAAGGCCATTGCCCAGCAGACGCGGGATATGCTTATCTCCCCCGTCCGCGGGTCGATTTATGATAGAAATATGCTCCCCTTGGCCATTAGCGCCTCGGTCAATACCATCGTTGTTTCCCCTGCAGAGATAAAGGATGAAGCCGAAGCCGTACTGATCGCCCAGGGGCTGTCTGATATTCTCGGATTAGAGTATGATCAGGTCTACAAGCGCACAACCAATAAAAAGAGCTATTATGAAATCATCGCTCGAAAAGTGGAAAAAGATATCTCCGACCAGGTGCGAGCCTTTAAAACCGAACACAGGTTGGCCGGCATTAAACTGTTTGAAGATACCAAGCGGTATTACCCCTATTCAAACCTTGCGTCTAACGTCATTGGGTTTACTAACTACGACAACGAAGGCCAATATGGCCTTGAACTTCGATTCGAATCTGTGCTGGAGGGTGTTGTCGGCCGGATAATAACGGCCAAAAACAACAAAGGCAGCGAGATGCCCTTCTATTTTGAACAGTATTTCGACGCACAGGACGGAAAAAGCCTTGTACTTACTCTCGATTACGGCGTTCAGCAGATTTTAGAAAAGCAACTGGAAATTGCGTGGGAGGAAAACGGATGTAAAGAAGGCGTGCGCGGCATTGTCATGGACGTGAAAACGGGGGCTATTCTGGCCATGGCCCAGAAAGGCGACTATGATCTCAATAATCCGCGTACCATTGCCGACCAGGAAAAAGCCGCCGAAATCGAAGCGGCCCCCGAGGACCAAAGAGAAGCCCTTCGCCTCCAGTACATGATGGAGCAATGGGCCAACCGCCCCATACAGGAACCGTACGAGCCCGGCTCTGTTTTTAAGATTCTGACCGCGGCCATCGGTATGGAGGAGGGCAAGGTGGGCTTAAACAGCCATTTTAGCTGCGGCGGAAGCCATAAAGTCGGCGACCGAACCATCCACTGCTGGAAAAGAATCGGTCACGGCTCTCAAACCTTTGCCGAGGCATTGCAGAATTCCTGCAACATAGCCTTTATGCGCATTGGCGCCGCCACCGGCAACAAAACCTTCTATGAATATTTTCAGGCCTTTGGTTTAACGGAAAAAACCGGCGTGGATATGCTGGGCGAAATTGCACCTAAGCGCGGCATCCACTACCATACTTATCAAACATTTACAGACAGCCGCTTTGGCGCAGAAGTCACACTTGCCACATACAGCTTCGGTCAGACCTTTAAAATTACACCGATTCAGATGATTACGGCCGTTTCCGCCGTTGTCAACGGAGGAAACCTCATGCGCCCCTATGTGGTGCAGGCGTTGGCCGATGAAAACGGCAATATTGTGGAGGAGTATTCCCCCACCGTTGTCCGTCAGGTCATTTCCGCCCAGACATCCAACACCATGCGCGAGCTGTTGGAAGGCGTCGTTTCCAAGGGAACCGGTAAAAACGCCTATGTGCCGGGCTACCGCGTGGGCGGCAAGACCGGAACTTCCGAAAAGCGCGACAAGGAAGTGGCTTTAGGCGGCAAATATTACATCGCTTCTTTCTTAGGCATTGCTCCCATGGACGATCCCCAGGTGGCCGTGTTAGTTTTGCTAGATGAGCCTTCGGGGGCCCTCCATCAGGGCGGCCAGATTGCGGCCCCGGTTGTCGGCCGGATCATGGCTGAGCTTATGCCCTACTTAAATGTCCAGCCTATCTACTCAGATACTGATCTTGCCCGTTTGGCCATGGAAGTGCCCCTTACCGTCGGTGGTGACAAGGACTGGGCACAATATATCCTGAAACAGCAGGGCTTTACCAATGTGGAGGTCCGGGGCAGCGGCGATAAAGTGACCAGCCAGTTCCCGCGCTCAGGCTCTAAAATACCGACCAACTCCAAAGTAATCCTCTACTGCGGTATCGAGCCGGAGAAAAACTTGGTCAAAGTTCCGGATCTAACAGGCAAAACCTACGAACAGGCCACCAAAATTTTGACCAATCTAGGCCTTTACATTTCTCCGGGCGGCGCTTTAGGCGCGCAAACCGACGAAATCTTAACCGTCAAGCGGCAATCGCCCGCAAAAGATACGGAGGTTACCGTCGGAACAGTTGTAACCGCGGAATTTTATGGCAGTGCGGAAGTGGGCGAATAGTTCCCAACGGCTTATTTTGCGAACGGATTTGCGACCGGCTTGCCCGGCCGCATATTTCGGAAAGGATATGATTCTGACATGCAACTGAAGAAGGTTTTGGAAGGAATCGAGTATACCTTAGTCGGCGTTTCTGAAACTGCGGAAATCAGCCGTTTCATAAGCGATAGCCGGCAGGCGGAGAAAAACACCCTCTTTGCCGCCTTGCCGGGCATTTCCTCCGGCGACCACGGAATTCGCTATGCAGAAAACGCGGCCAGTGCCGGGGCAATTGTCTTTTGCGATCAAGCACTATCGGAAGATATTCCCCATGTACGGGTGCCCGATGTGCAGACTGCCCTTTCCCTTGCCGCGGCCAACTTCTACGACAATCCGGCACGAAACCTTTCGCTAATCGGTGTTACGGG
>DUUG01000274.1 GCA_012841675.1 Clostridiales bacterium | reverse complement strand
GTTTTGGAACAGGAGGCGAAGGCTGCCGAGGAGGTTGGCATTCGAGCCTATTACACTACTGAGACCGAGCTGCCTTTTCAGGTGGCCGGGGCCGTAAAATTTGAAAATCAGGCCCGTTTCCACCCCCTTGCCTTTCTAAAGGCCATTGCCGAAAATTTGGAGATTTATGAAAATACAAGGGCAGAATCTGTAGAAGAAAATCAGATTTTTACCAAGCGCGGCACCGTTACGGCAGACCACATTGTGTTTGCAACCCATTATCCATTTATAAACGCACCGGGGTATTATTTTGCCCGAATGCATCAGGAACGAAGCTATGTTTTGGCATTGGAAAACGCCGGCGATATGAAGGGAATGTATCTCGGAGTGGATACGGATGCGCTTTCTTTCAGAAGCTGGAACGGAACGCTGCTGCTAGGCGGCGGGGGACACCGCACAGGGGAGAATTCCGCCGGAGGGAAATATACTTTTCTCCGCGATAAGGCGTTTCATTTTTATCCGAAGGCCAAGGAAGCTTACCACTGGTCGGCGCAGGACTGCATGACGCTGGATGGGGTGCCCTGCATTGGCCAGTTTTCCGCATCCACGCCCAACTGGTATGTGGCAACGGGGTTTCAGAAATGGGGCATGACAACCAGTATGGTGGCAGCCACTTTGATTTCCGATGCTATCACGGAAACGGATAATTCCTGTGCCAGTGTGTTTTCACCCCTTCGCTTTACGCCTTCCGCTTCTGCCAAAACATTCGTGGCCGATATGGGGCAGGCGGTGAAAGGGCTGACCAAAAAACTATTTTCGCTTCCGAAGGAAAAGGTAGACGAACTTCCGGCGGGGCATGGCGGAGTGGTCGAATACAACGATGAAAAAGTGGGGGTTTATAAGGATGAAAACCAAAACCTCCACATTGTATCCATCCAATGCCCCCATTTAGGCTGTCAGCTGGAATGGAACCCAGATGAGAAAAGCTGGGATTGCCCCTGCCATGGCTCGCGCTTTGATTATGAGGGGCGAATTTTGGACAACCCTGCCCAAACCAACCTGGAAAAAGTGGAGCAAGGCGAGGAGTAGGGCCGTTAAATTCTTATTTGAAATCAGGTAGAAAAACGCCCGGAAGGAGCTTCCATCCGGGCGTTTTTAGTTTGATGCATACGAGCAAAGCATTTTTCCCTTGTCCGGCACATAAACATACAATATAATGCTAAAGCAGGGGAGGAACCATTCCATGGAACCGTATCCCATTACATCGCAAACCCTAGAGCTTGTCTGTACGCGAAAAGTAGGAAAGGACAGGCCGGTCGACATCCCACCAAACGCAATGCCGCCTCCCCCCGCACCATTGCCGGTGCAGCGGGGGAGAGCTCGTCGCGCTTTTCGGCGCGGCATAGCAATGCTATTGTCTGCTCTGGTGCTGATAGGAGCGCCGGTGGGCCCTAGTGCGGCGGATTTTTGGGGCAGCCGCGAGGTTGCTTCCTTTTTAGTGGCAGGCGTAACACCTTTAAGCGGCGCATCCGTCTGGGATTTACTGGCTCGTTCGGTGGCATCGGCCTTTTATACGGCATCCGTGCCCGATTTGCCGTTTATACCGGCAGCTTCAGACGGCGGTGCCACTGTGTTTGGAGCCTATCTTGCCTATGACCGCTTCCCGGATATAGCCGCCAACCCTATTCCGCCGGAATCGGACCTAACCCATTATTTGCCGCCCATACCTGAAGGGGAGGGGCCCATAGAGTATACCATCCGCCCCCAAAGTACGCTCGGTTACGAATATTATCAGGGGATTTTCGTTCAGAACGGAACGGGGGAGATAACGCAAATCGAACGTTATCTAAAGGAAAAGCTACCCTTTTCGCTGAAAGAAACAGGGCCGCAGGTTTTAATCATCCACACACATACGCAGGAGGCTTACGAGCCGAATCTGTGGGAGGAGGATACTCGAGGCGGCGACGACAGAACCGACGATCCGAACCAAAGCGTTGTGCGCGTGGGCAAAGAAGTGGCGGATGCGCTGATGCAGCTTGGGGTTCCGGTATTGCATGATACCACCATATACGATGAAACATACAACGGCGCTTACACCCGTTCGTTGCAGGGCGTGGAGAAGATGCTCCTTAGGTATCCAAGCATCAAAGTTGTGCTGGACATCCACAGGGATGCGCTCAACCATGCGGGCGAACGGCGGTATAAGCTGGTCTTTGACCACGAAGGCGTTTCCACAGCGCAGATTATGCTGCTGGTGGGCACTGACAAGGGAAGCCTGCCGCATCCAAATTGGGAAAGCAACTATGCACTAGCTTTAAAATTGCAGAAAGAGATGCTGGGAATCAACGAAGTATTCCCCCGCCCCATAAGGCTCACACGCAGCAGCTATCATCAGCATGTGGCACCCGGCGCGTTGCTTTTAGAGGTGGGATCCAACGGAAATACAGTAGACGAAGCCGTTCGCGCCGGAAAACTCTTTGCCGAAGCGCTTGCCAAGGTTTTGAAAGAAGCGCGATAAAATCGCAACATGTATCGATTTGCCGTTGACATTTCCGCAGTTTTGGAAAGGTCAACGGTATTTTCTTGAAACGTGTCGAAGGGTATGTTATAATGAATGAAAAGCAAAAAAGAACTTAGCCGACGCCTTTGTGTCGGCACAGAAAGTTCAAAATGAAACGGCAGGAGTGTTCGCCATGGACACAAGCGGCAAAAAGGCATATTTTAAAAAAAGCATCTTTGGCGGGTTTAACCGGGAAGATGTCATAGCGTATCTGGCTGAGCAGGCAAGAGAGCAGACGAAACAGCGGGAGGCGCTTGCCCACAGCCTCTCTAAAAGCACGGCGGAAGTTCGCCGCTTGCAGGAGAAAAATGAAAAGCTGACCCAGTCACTTTCTTCCACCAATGAACAGCTTAGCAGTTTAGCGGCTCGCCTTCGGGAAGTAACGGCAGAGAAAAACGCCATAGAAGAGCGTTTTAACCGCCTGCAGGCAGATTTGGCCACTGCTACAAGCGAACTTAGCGAAGGAGGCTCTACCTCCATCGCCTCTGCACAGGTGGACGAGCTTCTCCAGCGTATTGAGGCGCTTTCGGCCAAAAATGCGGAGTTGGCGACGAATCTGTCCCGCTTAACTCGGTTCAAAGAATCGGTTCAGGGGCTTTTAGAGCAGAGCGGTTCCCCGGAAAGTGACGCTTCGGCGGATGCGTAGTGCCATGCGTCGAATCGATTTACATACGCTTAGGGAAGTAGCACCGTTACTTTGCGCAGGGGATACGGTATTGCTCTCCGGAACGGTTTACACTGCTCGGGACGCGGCGCATAAAAAGCTAATTGCGCTGTTAGATGCAAATCCAAATCAGCCGCTTCCGTTTTCTCTGTCGGGTGCTGTGATCTACTATGCAGGCCCAACCCCTACACCGCCGGGGCATATTATCGGTTCGTGCGGGCCGACGACCTCCACCCGGATGGACCCCTATACGCCTCGGCTTTCGTCCCTTGGTGTTGCGGGTATGATCGGCAAAGGCGGGCGAAGCTCTGCCGTAGTGGAGGCCATACGGCAATACGGCGCTGTTTACTTCTGCGCGTTAGGCGGCGCAGGAGCTTTGGCGGCAAAATCTGTGGTAACGCTTAGGGAAGTTGCTTTTCCCGAGCTTGGCTGTGAATCGGTGAAAGAACTTATATTGAAGGATTTTCCCGTTATTGTCGGAATTGACGCCAAAGGAAACAAAATTGTATAAATGTAGGCGGAGCAAGCGTTTTATGAACGCTGCTCCGCCTGTTTTATTTCCTCTATGAGGGTTTTGGCCGCTTTCAGCAGGCATTTGTTCTGGTTTTCCAAGGCGCCGGACAAGACCTTATCGAACAAAGCTTCCTTTATACGCCCGATCTTTGGCCCCGGCGGAACGCCTAAGGAAATTAGCTCGGTGCCGGAAATTTGAAGTTCTGCAAGGGAAAGACAATCGCCGCGGTCGTAGATAGCAAGTGCAGTTTGCAACGCCAAATCCGCGTTTTCCCGCTCTAAAAGCTTCCAGCCCAGAAGCACATCCATCGCATCCGATTTTGAAAGCGCTGCAAGAAAACGGCGCACCGCATATTCACCGACAGGGCAGGGAACAGAAAGCCATTTTACAATTTGCCGAACAGACGAGTTTTGAGCCGAGGACAAACGCAAACCAGGCAAAACAGCATCCAATATGCTGCCGCTTACAAAAAATGCAAGGGAAAGATTCGGCCGCTCCCGTGCGCCGTCAAAGGCGGCAGGGGGCATCGACGGAGGAGCCAAAGCGGGAAAGGAAGCTTGCCAAAGCGGGGAGAAGTCAAAAATGCCCTTTCCGGGGGCTTTTCCGGCCAAGCATTTCTGAAGCTCTACGGTTTTGCGTTCTGCCGCGACAAAGGAAAGCCGGTCAAAGAGAGCAAAAGCGGCTTTGTGGGTCTTTTCCTCTATGTCAAAACCGAGCATGGCGGAAAAGCGAACGGCGCGTAGAATGCGGAGGCCATCTTCGGTAAAACGGGCTTCCGGGTTTCCGACGCAGCGGATTAAACCCCTTGCCAAATCGGCCTGCCCGCCGAAGGGGTCAACCAGTCCGGTGGAGGGAGAGTAGGCCATGGCGTTGATGGTAAAATCCCGCCGGGACAGATCTTCCTGCAAACTGGTGCCGAAGACAACGCTGTCGGGCCGGCGGCCGTCGGAATAGGGGCCGTCCGTGCGGAAAGAGGTGATTTCATACGGCACGCCGTTCCATAAAAGCGTAATGGTGCCGTGGGCCAGCCCGGTCGGGATGACCGTATGGGAGGAAAACACCGCTTTTGCTTGCTCCGGAGTCGCAGAGGACGCAATGTCCCAGTCTGACGGCTTACGGCCAAGCAGCGCGTCCCGCACACAGCCGCCGACCACATAAGCTTCGAAACCGGCGCTGTTTAGCATGGTAAGTATTTGCAGAACATCCTGCGGCAGCATCATGCAGCGTGCATCTCCTTAATCTAATGTAGAAAGGAACACCCCGGCCAAAGCCAGGGCGTTTTGCTATTCCAGCATTTTCAGAATGTCACTCTTGGGTCGAAGGCCAACAGCGCTTCTCACCAGCTTGCCGTTTTGGAACACAGCCAGCATGGGGATGCTCATAACCTGAAACTTTTCGGCAAGCTCAGGCTGCTCGTCCACGTTGATTTTACAAACCTTTACGTTGGATCCGGCTTCTGCCGCCACTTCTTCTAAAATGGGGTTAATCATACGGCAGGGACCGCACCACTCCGCCCAAAAATCAATTAAAACGGTTTCGGAAGCGGCCAGAACTTCAGAATCAAAGTTTTCCAGGGTTAAATGGGTAATAGACATAGTATCTTTCCTTTCGGCCGGATTTTTATACTTTCAAAGCAGAAAAACCGGCTTTCGCAAGCAATGTTTATATTTCAGTATACCATAACAGAGATAACCATAGTTTGGCCTTTTACATATAAAATATGTTGTCAGCGTACTCGGCTAGTATTTTTTGGTTATGCGCATCGCCGCCTTCGGCGTTGGCACTGATAAATATAGGCGGGGTGACGTTTTCTGAAGCTAAAAGCTCAATGGTGCGGGCGGCAATGGCATTTACAATGGCCGCGCCTACCACCGTAGAAGTGGGCGCGGTTTTCTCGGCAACCCCTTCAATGGAAAGGGCCGCATCGCCTGCCACGCCGCAGTTGTCAATAACCAGATCGGCCGCTTCAAACAAACGAAGTCCCGACTTGTGCCGTGAGGGAACGGCCTGGGACGAGCGCATATTGGTAATGGCTAAAACGAAGATGCCCCGCTCACGGGCCAGCATAGCCATTTCTACAATAACAGGGTTTCTTCCCGTGACAGAGTGGAGAATTAAAATGTCTCCTTTGCGGATGGGGGTGTTGTCGAGGATGATTTTCCCGTATCCATCCAAACGCTCCAGCTCGCTGGTCATGGTAATCGGCGTCATTTCCAGCATCATGCCAGCGGCGCGGATGGGGTTAATGGTAACAAGTCCTCCCGCCCGGTAAAAAAGCTCAAACGCAAGCATGCCGGCATGGTTGCAGCCAAAGGCAAATATGCTTTGCTTTGCAAGTGATGCCTCTTTCAGCTTTTGGGCCGCCTCCTCCATTTTGTCCTTTTGAGTGGCCAATACGGTAGACAGAGTTTCTGCCGCAAGGGTAAAGTATCGGTCGATTGCGTTCATGCAGTTCATTCCTTTATATAAATGTAACGTATACCTCTTTCATTATAACATACTAACCTAAGATTTCCTATATAAGAATAAAGATAAAAGATGGCCTAAATACGGCCGTCTATTGACTATTATGGATAACGAAGTAAAAGCGTCATCCCCAAAGCGATCAATCCAACGGCTCCGATGGCGGTAAAACCGGCGGCTAGTCCCAGCCAGTCGCCCAAAATTCCCACAAGCCACGGCCCTAAAAACATGCCAAGCCCGTAAACCGACTGGAACACGCCCATATACACGCCGCGCCGTTCTTCCGATATGCCGTTGATGGCTACACCCATAAGAACGGGAAAAACGGTGCCCTGTCCGAAGCCGTACAAAGCCTGCATGAGGATTAAAGAAGTAAAGTTTTGCAAGAAAGACACGGTCAGAAAATACAGCGAGCAAATGGAAAAACCCATTACAAGGGTTTTCTTAATTCCGATGCGCTTGGAAAGATATGGGCTTACAAACCGCGAACCTATGACAATGGTTGTGGTGCTGGCCATTGTTAAAAACCCCATTTGCAAAGGGGAAGCGGAGAAAAGCACCTTTGCGACCCGGGGCGCAAACCCGTTCGGCCCTCCAAATAGCATGATTTGCGCCAGAATAGCCAGAGTGGAAGCGCTTAAAAGGCGGAACAAAGCGCTTCGGTCGGCCAGAATGGTTTGTAGAAACTTTCCTTCCGGACGGGCATGGGGCGTTTCGGAGACCAGAAAGCTAAACACTAAGCCCAACAAGCCTCCCACCAAAGCAAGCAGGAAAGTTACGGAAACAGGGAAAAAGATGGTGATAAAAGTGCCGCAGGCGACACCTGCCAACTGTCCAAATGTGTTCAGAGCCAATGCGGAGGATACAGCCCCCGATGCTTTTTCGCCTTTGTAATAGGAAGTATACAAAACGGAAATCTGCACCCAGCAAGTTGCCGCCGCGCCTGCAAGGCATCGGAAAATAAGTATCATAGCCGGTGTTTTTGCAAGCAGAAGGCCGAACGCTGAGGCGGAGGATAAAATACATCCGGCTAAAACAAAGGGCTTGCGCCGCCCGATACGGTCAGACCAGATGCCGGTTGGAATCCGCAGAAGCATCTGCACTAAGCCATATAGTCCTGTCACTATTCCCGCATAGGACAGGGATGCGCCTAGGGAAACAATATGGTCAGTCAGATAGGGCGTATATGTATAAAGCGAAAACCAATATAACGGAATTACGGCCGAAAGCCAAAGTTTGCCGTCTGTTATGCTTCTCGGCACAGAAACTTCAAATCCTCTCTTAAAAAACTTATAATATCATAAAACAAATAGAGGAAAAAGGCAAGGCGCGTAGGAAAAACGAGAAAGCAACCCAAAATTGACATATAAATTTGGAAATGCGACATGAAATTGGTAGAGGTTGCGCCGTGTTTGCGGTATAATTACATCATCCTAGCGCCCCATCGCAAGCCGGGGGAGCAGGCAAGTTCGATAAATAAGACATTAGAAAGACAGAAACTAAAGGGGGAGCAACAATGGGTTTTTCTGATAATTTACAATACCTAAGAAAGCAGCACCAAATGACGCAGGAACAGTTGGCAGAGCGGTTGGAAGTATCAAGGCAGTCAGTTTCCAAATGGGAAAGCGGTGCGGCCTATCCCGAAACGGAGAAGCTTTTGATCCTGTGTGATATGTTTTTCTGCACGCTGGACGATTTGCTTCGCGGTGAAGTCAAGGCGCGCTCGGAAGAATCAGCTCAAGCGTATGACAAACATATGCGCTGGTTTGCCAAAATCATCCCGACAGGGGTTGGTTTGGCCATATGGGGACTTGCTTTGCGATTGCTCTTGCAGGGAATTGGCGTTTCGAGTACGGTGGCTACCATGGCATTTTTGATGCTATGCGTGGTCAGTGTAACCATACTGATTGTTGGCGGGATGCAGCATGGAAACTTTGTGAAAAACTATACTCAGGTAGACAAAATATATGCAAAGGAAGAAGTTAACCGGTTTGAAAAGCAGTTTATCGTGCTTGTGGCCGGAAGCATAGCGCTGATTATGCTGGCAATTATCTTTAGGGTCGGAAGCGACGCCCTCCCGTTGCCCCATGGCTGGACAGACTCGGTGTACACGTCTATCTTTATGTTTTTAGTCGCTATTGCCGTATCCACCCTTATCTATGCCGGATTGACAAAGTCCAGATACAATGTGGAAGAATACAACAAAGAGCACGGGCCGGAACAGGAAGAAAAAAAGAATAACAAATGGGAAAAAATGCTTTGCGGCGTGATTATGCTGTCTGCGGCATTGGCCTTCCTGCTGATGGGATTTTTGGGTAACCTTTGGCATATTGCCTGGGTCGTGTACCCCGCAGGCGGTATCCTTTGCGGAATTGTCAGCGTCATTGCCAATTATAAAATGGAGAAAAACGAGGATCAATAATAAAAAAACGTCTGATTCAAATGCCCCCTGCGTGAGTCGATGCACTTTCGCAGGGGGCGTTTTCATTCGAAAATCAAATATTGGGGCATGCCGCCTGCATTTCATAGACAACAAGCCCTTAAGGGAAAATTCGGTTTCATTTTAAAAACCATCATTTAAGCCCCAAAGATGAGCGAAGCATCCCGGGACAGAGGTTCCAAAAGCGGGATTCCTCCATAGGAAGAAATAACCTCGCCTTCGATCAAAAATCGAACGGAATCAGCAGATACGAGCCCGGTCAAAGTGTTGACAATGGAATACAGCATCATGCGGGCCTGTGACATGCCTGAGTTGGCATAATCGAGAAATGCCCGGGACAAGTTGACGGTAATCACGCCGTCGGCAACACCGGCAAACAAGACCGTAGTGTCAGGCGGCGCAATGGCCAGGGACGGCACATCCGCCGGTCCGTGCAAAAGGGTATCTAGCGCAGATGTCAACAAATCGTTTTCCGAGTACAGCATCAACTGCTCCTGTCGGGGCACGAGATACAGGTTGTTGGGATGGGGATAGTACAGAGTGGCGGTTCGGGTAAAGGGGATCAGACCGAAGCCGTCGGTTAAAAAGTCCGAAAGGGAAAAGGTGTTGGAGTAATAGGGATGGGGATTTCCCCCGATGGTAATATGGAAATACAGAATTTTATCCATATTGCCGTTTTCCTTTTCATCCACGACACCCGTTAGGGTAGCGGCCAAGCAATATTCCGCCAGCGAAAGGGTAAATGGGTCGGCCTTTCCGTAATCTGCGGAAAAATCAATGTAGACCGTTTGCCCCTCCTGACGGTAGCTTAAAACTTTTGTGCCCGACGGGAACGGGGTTACAAGCTCACTCGATTGAGGGCCTGCGATTAGGTTAGTAAGAAGCAAATAGGATAGCCTGCTGTCGGGGGTTGGCGTAATAATTCGTTTTTCTTGCCCAAACAAATCGCCCGATTGCTTGTCCATCTTTCGGACAAACCACAGAGACTGAAAGTTTTCACTGTCGGGGAGCAGGATCACCAGCAGGGCCGTCAGTATAGCGCCAAAGGCAAGAAGCCCCATAATGATGAGCCACAGGATCCGGTTCTTAATCGCCATCGAACTCACCGCCTTCTTCTTCCGCTGGCGCTAAAGGAAAGATGACAGTAAAGCGCGAGCCGCCCGAGGATCGGTTTTCGGCTTTTACTGTTCCGCCGCAGTTTTGTACGGCTGTGGCCACAATGGAAAGGCCAAGACCGGTACCGCCCGTGCTTCTCGCACGCGCTTTGTCGACCCGGTAGAAACGGTCGAAAATCCGTTCCAGGTCGCTTTCGGGAATGCCTTCTCCATCATCGTCTACGATGAAATAAACTTTTTCTTCCCGTGTATATAGGAAAATGCGAACTTCCTTATTATGACCGCTATATTTAATAGAGTTTTCCACTAAATTGTAGAAAATCTGATATAATATATCAAAACTGGCTCGCACAAAACAGTCTTCTGCCAGCTCCGGCCGAATAGTGCATTGGCTGGCCTTGGCAAGGGAAGTCAGCATACGGCAGACATTCTCGGCAACGGCTTTTGCGTCGGTTCTGCGATAACTTTGCTGGAGGGTTTTATCTTCTAAGGTGGATATCTGCAGAAGGCGCCCGGAAATTCTCGTTAGGCGGTCAATTTCGTTGTTAATATCGGTCAAAAACTCGTGAATATCCTCCTGGCGCATATCCGGTGTTTGCAAAATAGAGTCAGACAACAGCTTAACCGATGCAAGGGGTGTTTTTAACTCGTGAGAAGCGTCGGAAACAAAACGGCGGCGCATTTCCTCCGTATTGGCCAAGGCGATATTCAAACGGTTTAGCTCTTGCCGAAGGGTTGCAAACTCGTCAAATCCTGTTTCGTCAAGCCGAATCAGGTAATTGCCCTTGGCCATCATGGAGAAGGTGTTGCGGATAATTTTCATCTGCCGGGCAAAATGGATAGACAACGGCACGGTAAATCCTGCAAACAGCAGTATGACGAAACAGGATATCACAGCAAAGGTGTGGCGAACCCACTGAAGCTGGGTGCCCAGCTCGGAATCCAGATAGGAAAGAAAAACAACGCCCGTTATGGTGTCCTTGTAGCGCACCGGCATGGTAATTTGCGAATAAAAATCCGTTTCACGATACTGATAAGAAAAATGGACATTTCCCCGTATGGCGGCGGCGGTTTCCGAACTTAGCATTCGGGTATGAATGCGGCTATCGGATGTGACGCTGTCGTAGATTACCTGCCCGTTTTCGTCCAACACAATAAGCCGCTCAGCCGGCAGCGGTGCAAACCGTGCCAACAGCGGCATTTCCTCTATGGACAGGCGCTCCAGCCAGCCGAGCATTTGCGCAATGCTCTCCGCATGCTCGCGCATGGATTTTTCCCGCGCGCGGAAGGCGATGTTCTGGGCTTGGTAAATCGGAACTGTGTTCAATATAACCACCAGAACGGCTGCAAAGATGAGCGCCAGTCCGTTTAACTTTGTAACAAAGGCGCTGAAAAAATGAAGCTTTTTCAGCGCCTGGTTTTGCCCAGAACGTGTATCAGATCTTGTAATAGTAACCAACGCCCCATTTCGTCATAATGTGAACAGGTTCGGCCGGATTTTCCTCAAGTTTTTCGCGAAGCCGGCGAATATGCACGTCAACGGTACGGATGTCGCCGGGGTAGTCATAGCCCCAAACGGTGTTCAGCAAAGCCTCTCTGCTAAATACAGAGCTGGCAGAGCGCATAAGCAGCTCGAGAAGGTCAAACTCCTTGGGTGTAAGATCCACAGGACGATCTCCCACGTAGGCCAAACGCTCATTCAAGCTCAAAGTAATGCCGCCGCCGTCGAGCCTTGCTTCGTTTTCCGTCTTATTGGCAGCCTTTGTTGTGGCAGACCGGCGAAGAATGGCGCGGATACGTGCCTTCAGCTCCATAATGTTGAAGGGCTTCAAAAGATAATCGTCGGCACCGTATTCAAAGCCGATGAGTTTGTCCGTATCTTCACCCTTGGCTGTCAGCATAATAATGGGCACCTTGGAAAATTCGCGGATATGACGGCATACTTCCAAACCATCCATCTTCGGAAGCATCAGATCCAAAACAATCAGATCATACTCTTGTTC
This sequence comes from Clostridiales bacterium, assembly GCA_012841675.1. Taxonomy (GTDB): domain Bacteria; phylum Bacillota; class Clostridia; order Oscillospirales; family QAMX01; genus DUUG01. The sequence continues at coordinate 11,300 of DUUG01000274.1, read as the reverse complement.
CTGGGCTAGGGCAAGGGCATCTTCTCCGTTGTACACAGCGTCTACTTCGTAGCCCTCGTTTTCCAGGTTGAACTTAATGCCTTTCACTAAGAGTTTTTCATCGTCGACAATCAAAATTCTCATTGTAACTCCTCTATCCTGCCTATCGTGGCATATTTATGATTTAAATCCGGTACTTGCGGCCGGATGTAAAATACATTGTACAGTTTTTCCAATGTATAAATCCCGACCCCCGGCACATGCGCCAGCTCGTCCAGCGATTGGATGTATCCCAGTTCCTTTCGAAGGGTTAGAATTCCTTCTTTCACATCGGTTGCTATCCCCGGCAGCATTAAAAGCAGCGAATCGGGAACGGTGTTAATATTGATCCGCTGAAATGAAGGGGATCCGTAGCCCCGATAAGGGCGAAGTGCGGGTGATGAGGTAGTCGGCGCTTGCCGTCCGAAAAGACCGAACACAAAAGCCCCGCAATAAAGACAGAATACCGCAGAAACCACCAAGGCAACCCGCCAATACCATCGGTACATGAGCACCACCTCCCAGATCCTGCATGGGGTTGTACAAAACGGTTGAACCACCGGGCGTTTCATGATAAAATAAAGCTATACTGTTATTCTTTCCTTAACCTACCATTATCTTTACCAAATTGCCTGTACATATGTAACTATTATATCACAAACTAACGGAGATTTGTATGCCTGTTGTGAAAAAAACTTTATTAATTTTTGCGATTATCCTGTCGCTTTCAACTATAACCGTCTATGCGGAAGACATAACCATCGATGCTAAAGGTGCAATTCTGGTGGATCTCAACTCCGGCGAGGTGCTGTATGAGCAAAATGCCGACGACAAGGTGTATCCGGCCAGCTTGACCAAGCTTATGACGGCATTGATCGTTATGGAGCATGCCGCCCTTGACGAAGTTGTCACAGTTTCGCAAAGCGCATTGGCCGGGCTCAACCCACACGGCAGCTCGGCTGGTTTGAAGGTCAACGAGCAAATGACCGTAGAAAACATGCTTTACTGTTTGCTGCTTCCGTCGGGAAATGATGCGGCGGCGGTGTTGGCCGAGCATGTAGCTGGCTCTATTCCTGCCTTTGTAGACTTAATGAACCAAAAGGCAAAAGAACTTGGCTGCACAGGCACCCACTTTGAAAATCCCCACGGGCTGCATTCGGAAGGGCATTACACCACGGCTAGAGACGTGTTTTTAATTACAAGGGAATTTGTAAAAAATGAGCATTTGTTTGCTGTCTCCAACACCGTAACCTATGTGGTGCCGCCGACGAATGCCACCAGCTCGCAGCGCATTCTCAACTCGACCAACTATTTAATTAACGGAAACCGGACCATTCAATACCTTTACAGCCCTGCCCGGGGCATCAAAACCGGCACGACTACGCCGGCAGGCTATTGCCTTGTTTCGGCGGCTGAAAAGAATGATATGTTTTTAATCAGCGTGGTAATGGGCGCTTCCAGACAAGCGGAAACAGAAAAAATTATGAGCTTTGTGGAAACCAAGCGGCTGTTTGAATGGGGATTTCGCAGCTTTGCTCGCAAGGCGCTGATTGCGGCCGGGGAGCCTGTGGTCGAAGTGCCGGTGGACATGGCAAGCGATGTGAGTTCCGTCATCGCTGTGACCCAATCCTCCATTGAGCATCTGCTGCCGGTGGATTTTTCCGCCGACGAAGTAGTCATAACCCCGACGCTGGACTATGAGCGGCTTGAGGCCCCCGTCATAAAAGGGCAGATTTTAGGCGAAGCCGATGTGGCCTATCGCGGACGAAGCTATGGGCGGGTGAAGCTTGTGGCGCTGACCGGCGTTGAGCGTTCGGATTTTCTTTATACCATGGACAAGGTGAAGGCGATTGTGCAAACACCGGCATTTCTGTACGGTGTTTTAGCCCTCATCGGAATTATCATTTTGTATACGGTATTTATGGTAACCATCAACAGGAGAAAACGGCTGCGCCGGATTCGAACGAAAGGACGGTATCTGTAAACAGAAAGGGAATGCCCCATGATTGATATATCTGTCAGCAGGCTCGGCAAGTATTTTGGCGATGTCCTGCTGTTTCAAGACGTAAACTTTGAACTATACGAAGGGCAGAAGGCGGCTTTGATTGGCGCCAACGGAACGGGGAAAACAACACTTTTTAAGATTATTGCAGGCCTTGTTCCCTACGAAGAAGGGAGCGTTTCCGTCCCTTCCCACAAAAAACTGGGCGTATTAGACCAGCTGCCGGATTACGGCCCCCATACCACGGTGCGGCAGGTGCTGGAAATGGCCTTTGCGCCTCTGTATGCCCTAGAGAAAGAAATGAAGGCGCTGGAAGCCCGTATGGCCAACGGGGAAAGCCAACCGGCTCTTTTGTCGCGCTATGGCGCATTGCAGCAGCAGTTTGAAGCCGGCGGCGGATATAATACGGAAACCGAGCTTCAGAAAATAGTGCAAGGGCTTGGCATCGACCGGGAATTTTTAGACCGACCCTTTGCAAGTTTATCGGGTGGAGAACAAACCCGCGTCAACCTCGGCCGGATGCTTTTAGAAAAAACGGAGATTATGCTTTTAGACGAGCCTACCAACCATTTGGATATGGCGGCTGTGGAGTGGCTTGAGGCGTATTTGGCAGATTTTCCCGGCACAGTGCTTGTGATTTCTCACGATCGGTTCTTTTTAGACAAGGTAACCGATTTCACCATTGAGCTTGAAAACAACACGTCTGCATTTTACAAGGGAAGCTACAGCTTTTACGCCGATGAGAAGGAACGGATACGGCAAGAAAGGGAAAAGCGATTCAAACAAGAGCAGAAGGAGATTGACCGCCTGTCTTATACGGCTTCCCGCATGCGCGGCTGGGGCATTGGCAACAAACGCTTAATGCGCAAAGCCTTTGCGCTGGAAAAACGCATTGAGCGCCTGAAGCAAAACCAGACCGAACGGATGAAGCGCCAGAAAACCCTGGGCGGAAAGCTACTAACGGCTGACCGGTCCGGTGATGATGTGCTGTTTGTAGACAACTTGTCCAAGTCATTTGACGACCGGGAAATTTTTAGAGACCTTTCTCTGGAAATGAAGAAGGATGAATGGGTAGCGCTTCTTGGCGACAATGGCACCGGGAAGACGACTTTGCTTAAAATCCTGCTGGGCGAGGAGTCGGCCGACAGCGGCCGCTATCGCTGGGGCGCCAATATAAAGTTTGGGTATCTTCCCCAGAAGGTAGAGTTTCCCGACAAATATGCAACGGTGCTGGAAACCGCCATGGACGCCTTGCGGATTACCGAGCCTTCGGCCCGCAATCGCTTAGCTATGTACCATTTCGTGGGCGAAGACGTGTTTAAGCCCATTTGCGTTTTGTCAGGCGGTGAAAAAAGTCGGCTGAATCTTTGCATTTTGCTCTATTCCGGGATTAATACGCTGATACTGGACGAGCCGACCAACCATCTAGATATTGCCTCCAGAGAATGGCTGGAGGGTATTTTAGAGGAGTTTGAAGGGACAGTTTTGTTTGTTTCCCATGACCGGTACTTTGTCAATCGGTTCGCAACGCGCATATGGCGGCTTGCCGATGGAAGCATTGAGGATTTCCAAGGAACTTATGATGAGTATCTTCTGTATCTTGAAAGAAAGAAACAGAAAGAGCAGATGGAAAAACTTGCGGCAGAGTCTTCCAAAACCGAGCCGAAGGCAAAAGCGGAGTCTTCTTCTCCCCGTGCCCGTAAGAACCGGGAAAAACGGCTGAGCCAACTGGAAGCGCAGATTGAAAAGCAGGAAGAGCAGATTGCCGAACTGGAAAACGCCATGTTTGAAGCCGGCGGAGATTATGTGCTGTTGGAGGAGCTTACTGCTCAAAAAGAGGAAGAAGAGCAGAAGGTTGCCATGCTTTATGAAGAATTAAATGAGCTTTATGAAGAAGAAGCCGGAGGAGATGCATGAAGGGAAGTTTTGCTGAGAGAATATCGGCTAAAACGGCACTTGTTGTCATAGCAGCGTGCGGGGCAGGAATTTTAACCCTTTTTGTGCTGGATTTTGTAACGTACGGCTTGGCATTTATTCTGTTTTTCCTGCGCTTTATATTGTTTGCCACAGCGTTGTATTTCGGGCTTTGCCGTGTTCCGAAAGAAGCTCGTTTATTCGGCGTTGCCCGGTTTATAAGGCGGGGCATTGTCTTTTGCGGCCTGTTTTTTCTCATCACCTTTGGAATACTACTTTCCCTGATGATTTGGGACAGCACACCCGGCGATACAAACGGTGTGGAATATGTCATCGTTGCCGGCGCGGGCCTGCGGGGAAGCGAGCCTTCTCCCATCCTGCGCCAGCGTCTAGAGCGGGCACTGGTTGTTTTGGAAGAGAACCCCGACGCCGTTGCCATATTGACAGGGGGCAAGGGCAAACGGGAAGATATAACCGAAGCGGAGGCCATGAAGATATACCTAGTAAACAGGGGTATATCGGAAGACCGTCTTTTGAAGGAGGAAGCTTCCCGGGATACGGCGGAGAATATCGCCAATGCAACGCAAATTCTTCGGGAAAAAGGAGTGGAAGGGCCGGTTAAAACGGCGGTGGTAACATCGGATTTTCATATGTTCCGAAGCAAACGGCTGGCAGAACGGAACGGGCTGATTCCTGTGGCTGCGCCTGCCCAATGCTCTCCTGCCCAGTGGCATTATTATTTTCGGGAGTATTTTTCCATTCTGATTTATGTAATTGAGCTAACGGGGCTTACATTAGATACATCGGCCCTTGGATTGTAAAAAAACGGATAATTCAAGAAAATAAGCAACAGTTCCCAAGCAGATAGCTCGGAACGGCGAAAAGCGCTCATGCATACAATATGGCAGGAGCGCTTTTTTCCCCTAGAGAGAAAGAAGGGAACTATCGCTTTGGAAGTATTATTCACGAATTATCTTAAAACAGAACTGGCTGTTTTACCTGCGGTTTTATATGTGCTGGGACGAATGCTCAAACAAGCAAGTTTTATCAAGGATAAAAACATTCCGTTATTGTTGGGGATCGCTGGAGTGCTCATTGCGCTGCTGTGGACACTGGGAACAACGGCCATTTTCAATTTGAACTGCTTCCTTATGGCCTGTTTCGCCGCTGTTACGCAGGGGATCTTAAGCGCCGGCACGGCCATTTATGTACACCAACTGTTTAAACAGCAGAAAAAAGATAAAGACAAATGAGAAAAGGGTAAAAAAGGCGGCAAACGGTTTTCCGTTTGCCGCCTTTAAATTAACCATTAATCAACAGTGTAGGGCATAAGAGCAATGTGCCGAGCGCGCTTGATCGCGTCGGTAAGCTGACGCTGATGCTTGGCGCATGTGCCGGTCATCCGGCGGGGCAGAATCTTGGCACGCTCGCTGGTAAAGCGGCGAAGCCGAGAAACGTCTTTGTAATCTATATTGTAGATCTTATCGGCACAGAAAGCGCAAACCTTTTTACGGCGTCTGGGTCTTGAGGGCCGTTCAACGCGTTCGCTACGTTCTCTCTCCATGGATATACCTCCTTTGCTGTACTTTGAGGAAAATGGACAAGGTAGACTTGCTAGAAGGGAAGTTCGTCATCGTCGTCCCCGGTTAGGTCACTAAAACCGGTGTTAAAGCCGGAACCAATGCCGCGAGCCGGCTCGTCCGGCAGGGGAGGACGGTCAAACCCACCGCGGGAAGAAGAGTCACGGTCGCGCTTCGGTTCGGCAAAATGCACCTCGTCAGCAACGACCTCAAAGGCCACACGGGTCCTTCCTTCGTTATCAGTCCATTTGCGGGTTTGAATGCGGCCGACAACGGCCACTAAAAGTCCTTTGAAAAACCATTTGGAAACGAATTCCGCCGTGTGGTTCCACGCAACGATGTCAATAAAATCGGCAGTGGGCACATTGGGATTGTCGCTTTTCCGAACGCCTCTGTCAACCGCCAAAGTAAAGCTTGTGACCGGCGTGTTGTTTTGCGTGTGCCGAAGCTCGGGATCACGCGTGAGGCGTCCCATGAGAATTGCTTTATTTACCATATGGAACGCTCCTTTTTGCCGTTATCGGATTTTACAATGTTTACTTTGACTTTTCTTCGACAATAATCAAAGAACGGATAATCGCATCCGTGATGTTGTAGATACGATCCAGCTCGGCGGGGAAATCCGTCGGAGCCGTGAACTTCATCAAAACGTAGTAGCCTTCGTTCATATCGTCGATGGGATACGCAAGACGGCGCTTGCCCCACTCCTCGATAGAATCCAGCGTACCATTTTCCTCCACCAGCGTCTTAAAGCGGTTTACGGTTTTTTCGATGGTTTCAGCGTCAAGCGTAGCGTTGATGATGAAAATCGATTCATACTTTCCGGTAGCTTTCATTTTTGCACCTCCTTTTGGCCAATGGCCCCTGCCTTTGGCGGCAAGAGCAAGGATTTGCGGTTTTATCCGGTTAAGCCGAGAAAAATCCGCATATTAACTAGTTAATTATACCGGATAATTAGAAAAAGTCAAGCCCTAAGGCTTTATTAGATAGAAATTTAAGATCCGCAAATAAAATTATCTCGCGAATGTATTTTTCGCAAAAAGTATATTATCTTAATTGTATTACATGCGTTTTCTACAAAGGAAGAAAAGCGGCATAACAAACGATTTTTATATTGCGAAAACGACTTGAAGCACCTGCCTGAATTTGTTATAATTGCCTTAAAATAGAATTTTTATGCCAACTCGCCAATATGCCCACGGGACAGGGGAAAAGAAGGTTCTAAGATTGCCCGGAAAGGCAGTCAGTGTTCCATGGCGCCTTTATGGCGCTAATTAGCATATATAAGGATTTATTTTCAGGAGGGAAAAAAGATGAACTGCAAAAGCTGTGGCGCCGAGATTACGGAACAAGCTACGTTCTGCACAAATTGCGGGACAAAAATCGAAGAACCTGCCGCAATACCCCTGACAGAAGACAAAGAAGACAAAGAACTGGATATCCCTGTGGATTTGGAGGAAATACCCGAGGCAAAAGAAGAAACACCCGAGGAAAAGCAAGAGCAACCCGAATCGAGTGCTGCCTTTACGGATGTGCCATATGCCCCTTACACAGTGGCTGTCGCACCTCCCGCCGGGCCCGTTAGCCCGGAAAATAAGCCGGTAAGCACCGCCGTGTTTTTTTGGTTGCTACTGTTTAGCAGCCTTCCTGTAATAGGGCTTTTCGTCAATATTATCATTGTAAGCCGCGCTGAGCGGGTCAGCCTGAAAAATTTCTGTATTGCCATGCTGATTTGGCAATGTATTTTCCTTTTCCTGTTGCTGGTAGGACTAGTTCTCGGCATTATCTATTTAGATTATGTAAATGATTTTCTATCCCGGTATTTTGATATAATGATTCTGCCGCAGTTTTAACCGATTTTAAACGGTTTTGGCAGCAAGCGATAACCTGCAACCCATAAGCAAAGGAGCCTTTTATACAATGAATAACGTGCTGGTGGCCCAGTCCGGCGGTCCTTCTCCCGTCATCAATGCTTCTCTTTTAGGCGTTTTGGATATGTGCCGCTCATATCCGGATCGATTTGGAACCGTTTATGCCGGATATCGAGGGATTGAAGGTGTTTTGAAAGAAGAGCTTATGATTTTGTCCGACCAGCCGGAGGAAGAGCTTGCACTACTGAAAACTACGCCTTCCGCCGGCGCCATCGGCACCTGCCGGTATAAGCTGCACGATGAAGGCTCGCCCGATTATGCCCGCATTATTGAGGTTTTCAAAGCCCATGACATCGGATATTTTTTCTATATCGGTGGAAACGACTCTATGGATACGGCCAATAAAGTGTCGAAGGCGGCGGAAAGGGAGGGATACCCCCTTATCTGCACGGGAATTCCAAAAACCATCGACAACGATGTGGGCGATCCTACGTTTCAACTGCTAGACCATACGCCGGGCTATGGAAGCTGTGCCCGGTATTGGGCGCTTTTGATGCAAAATGCGCTAGAGGAAAACCGCGCTATTTCCACCTCGGAATGCGTTTCTGTCTATCAGGCCATGGGTCGCAAGGCCGGATTCATAACGGCCGCTGCCCGTTTAGGCGATCCCGAGCGCAAGCACCCCTTGCTCATGTTTTTTGCGGAAAGCAATTTGACACTGGAGGAATTGTCTTACAAAGTGAATGATATGCTTGTAAGAGAGGGCCGCTGTGTTGTTGTTGTCAACGAAGGATTTGACACGGGAGCTTCGGACTTTCGACATGACGGGTTCGGACACGTGGAATACGGCGCGTCCGGCATTACGGCCATGCAGGCCGTTGTCAACTATTTAAACCGCCAAAAGCTGCCTGTCCGCGGGCAGGCCACAGGGCAGATTCCCGGTGTGATTCAGCGGTCTACGGCTATTTTTGCCTCGCAAGTGGACATAGACGAGGCCTATGCAGTAGGGCGCCATGCGGTGACGGTGGCTTTAACCCATGGAACAGGGTATATGGCAACGATTATCCGGCTGCCCGGGGAAACCTATCAGGCAGGGTATTCCCATGTTCCTTTGGCTGACGTGGCCGGAAGCGAGCGGTTTTTACCGCAATCTTGGATTACACCGGACCAGACAGACGTAACCGACGATTTTATCCGCTACGCAAGACCCCTAATCGGAGACGAGATGGCGCAGATTCCTATGGAAAACGGTCTACAGCGCTTTGCAAGGCTTTTTCCGCTGTTTGTGGAGAAAAAGACAAAGCCTTATATTCCGGCCGGCTTGTAATGCGGCCAAAAAATACCGCAAGTATTGTTCACTTTGGAAAGGGTGGAATATATGGATCTTCTGTTAAAGGATTTTAAACCTGTTAGTGAGCTTCGTGTGCCGGAAAACCGCATTGAAAAACCCAAATACCCCGTTTATGATGCCCATAGCCATTGGGGACACCTGCTGCTGGGCAACAACTATCCGGCGCTCTACAACACCATGGAAGTCGTGGAAAGCCTGAAAGAGGTCGGCGTTAAGCGCATTGTCAACCTCGACGGGTTTGCAGACGGTGAGCTGGATAAAGTGCTTGCCAAGACGGAAGAAGCAGGCGACTTTATCAGACACTTCGGAAGTGTGGATGTCACGCGTATCTACGAACGCGATTTTGAAACCATGGTCTATCGGACCTTGCGTGACTCCAAAGCCAAAGGCATTGCCGGCCTTAAATTCTGGAAGGTAATCGGCCTTGTCTATCAAAATCCGGACGGCACCTATATTCGGCCCGACGATCCTAGACTTTCCTGCATCTGGCAGTGTGCGGCGGAAATGAACCTTCCGGTTTTATTCCACATTGCCGATCCTATTGCGTTCTTTAAACCTATCGACCGGTTTAATGAGCGGATTGAGGAGCTGGGCGAGCATCCCGACTGGGCCTTTAACGACCCAAGCCTATACAGCTTCGACGAGTTAATGCAGATGCAGCACAATATGGTCAAAAACAACCCCAAAACCACGTTTATCTTGGCCCATGTGGCAAGCTGTGCCGAGGATCTCCGGGCGGTGGCAAAATGGCTGGATGAGCTGCCCAATATGTATGTGGATATTGCCGCCCGCATCGGCGAACTGGGCCGCCAGCCCTATACGGCCAAATGGTTTTTGGAAACGTATGCGGATAGAATCATGTTCGGCACGGATATGGCGCCCGGGTATGATCTGGAATCCTACCGTATTCCGTATCGTTTCTTGGAAACCATGGACGAGTATTTCTCCTATGACACCAGCGGAACAGGCATGCAGGGACGCTGGCAGATTTACGGTGTTGGTTTATCGGATGAGGCCCTGCGCAAAATTTACTATGAAAATGCGGATCGCTTGATCGGATAAGCAGCAAAACCTGCATTATACAGAGAGGAAGAGCAAAATGAGCAAGACCTATGAAGAAATTAAGGGCCAGTTTACCGCCCTTGCCAAAACATCGGAGTATATCAAAAACAGGATTAACATTATCCAGCGCTTTCTAAACGAGAAAGAAACCAAAATTATGGCCTTTATCGGAAGCGGTTCAAGCTATGCCTTGGCAAAGTCCTGTGAGCATATTTACCGGAACTTAACGGGCAAACCCGCCGTTTCTCTTGCGTCGGGAGATTTGATGTTGCATCCGGAGCGTTACGCTCAGGCCTTGTCCGGCGGTGTCATCGTGGCCATTACCCGGTCGGGCAGCACCAGCGAGATTTTAAAGGCCATTGATGCGATTAAGCGCCATGCCGATGTTCGTGTGGTTGCTATTGCCTGCGTAGAAGGCTCGCCCATTGAGTCCATTGCCGATTTCACGCTGTCGCTGCCTTGGGCCTTTGACGAAAGCATTTGCCAGACAAGAACCGTATCCAACCTGTTTCTGGCCGGGGCGCTGTTCTCTGCCGGACTGGGCGGTCGCGCCGATGTGATTCGCGACTTGGACAAAACCATCGGCCTGCTGGAAGGCTTCTGCAACCGGATTGAACCGGAGTTTCTCACACTGGCCAAAGAAAAGTGGGATCACGTGGTGGTACTGGCAGACGGCGAGATTGCCGGGCTTGCGGAAGAGGGAGCATTGGCTTTCAAGGAAATTTGCCAGCTTCCTTCCAATCAGTACGGCCTGCTTGACGTGCGGCACGGGCCTATGGTCATCATCAACAACCGGACGTTGGTGCTTGCTTGCCTAACAGAAGCCAATGATTATGAAACCAAGCTTATTTCAGATCTGTGCGCAAAGCATGCCACAGTTGTCTGCTATTCCGACCTGCCGGTTAAGCTGGATTCTAAGGTTTTCGCGCAGTTTGATATGGGCGAAACCCTCGATACGGTAAGCCGCGGGCTTCCGTTAATTCTCATATGCCAGCTGGCTTCCTATTATAAAGCTTTAGTGCGCGGAACCAATCCCGACATGCCCGACGGTTTGGACGCTTGGGTTAAGCTTTAAAAACGGAGGAAAAAATGAAAAAAAAGTATGATGTGCTTGCTTTGGGCGAATTAAACGTTGACCTTATTTTAACCGGATTATCCAGCCTGCCCCTGCCCGGGCGCGAATTGCTTGCCGAAACCTGTACGCTGACCATGGGCAGCTCGACGGCCATCTGCGCTGCCGGCATGGCAAGCCTTGGTCTTTCCACCGGATTCTTAGGCAAGGTGGGAAACGACGATTACGGTCGGCTGGCGGCAAAAACACTGGAAGGATACGGCGTTGACCTGTCCCATTTGATTGTAGACGACAACCTCCAAACCGGCATTACCGTTTCCATTGCGGCCAAAAGCAACAAGGACCGCGCGCTGGTCACCTATCTGGGTGCCATCAACGCCTTAACCGTCGAAGACGTTTCCGACGAACTTTTAGATACTGCGCGCCACAT
>DUUG01000273.1 GCA_012841675.1 Clostridiales bacterium | reverse complement strand
TTTCGCCCACATAAGCGGCACTGTTAATGGAAAAGGCAACAATGGCCACGAATACCTGGTTAATGCGCACACCAGAAAAAATAACGTAGTAAATAATCATCAGCTGGATTAAAAGAGGCGTTCCGCGGATGACGGTTACATACAAATCAGCCGGGCGGCGAAGCCATTTGATCTTTGAGATGCGCATAAAGGCAATCAAAATGCCAAACACAAGGCCCAAAGCAGCCGCACCCAAAGTCACCTGAAGGGTTACACTCAGCCCGTCTGTTAGAAGGCGCCAGCGATTTTCTTTAATGAAGTTTAGATAAAATGAATTGGCAAAGGCCGTTGCGCGGTCGGTAATAAAAGTAACTGCCGAATCAAACCAAGACATAGCAATCTCCTTTAAGAGGTTATCAGCAGATCAGCAGACCAGTTATCGGCGGATCTGGCATCTATTATACCATAAGAGCGGCTTCTATTTCGACATATTCAGCCACAATTTAAAGAAAAAGTTGGGGAACATAGAAATAGAGCGCGACAGAAACGTCAGCGCTCTATTGGAATGGTGGAAAGAAAGGATACCCTTATTTATCGACAACAATGATGACCTGATTAGAGGTGAAGTACGTGTCGGAGAAATCGGCGTTTTCCAACCGATCGGGGAGAACGGTCATACCCGCAAGCACCATGTCCACCTTACCGCTTGCTACGGCGGCGATGAGAGCATCAAACTCCATATGCTGCACTTCCAGGGTCATATTGACCTTCTTGGCAATCAGCTTGGCAATTTCAATGTCAAAGCCGACGATTTGATCATTGCCGATCATGTACTCAAAGGGAGGAAACTCCGCGTTGGTGCCCATAATAAGTGTGCCTTCGGTGCCGACTTGGTCGCCGGAAATATACTCGTCGCGCTCAGACTCAGGCGTTTCGATAAAGCCTTCGATCAAACGGTCATAAGTGCCGTCGGCTTTGATTTCGGCCAAAACGGTGTTGATAAGGCCCAAAAGCTCGGTGTTGCCCTTCTTAACGGCAACGGCATAATCCTCCGGCTCGAAAAATTCGCCGGACAGGATTTTCAGACCGTCGGTGGAGGCAACCAGGTTCTGCGCGACTTCCATATCGATTAAAACCGCGTCAATTTTGCCGTCTTTAAGAGCCAAGGTCGCGTCTAATGCTTTAGAAAACTGCTGCACGTTGGCGCCTTCGATATCGCTTGCATAAATATCACCCGTTGTACCAAGCTGTACACCGATGGTTTTGCCGGCCAAATCGTCAGCGCTTTGAATATCAACAGGCTCTGCCGACGGCCCGCAGCCCATCAACCCTAGCAGCAAAATGCATGCCAATAGAAGACCTAATTTTTTCATGTTATTAACCCTCTTTTCAAGCTCACATTCGAAATGATTTCATGCAACATTATACATCAACGATAAATTAAATGCAATACATAAACATACATTTCTTATAAATAATATGCGGCCCCAATTGCTCAGATTGACAACGGTAAATCCTTATGTTACACTCACGACGACGGAATTAGTCAAATTATGGGAAAAGGATGGTGCAGAAAAATGAAAATCGGCGTTGTAAGTCGCAGCTTTCAAGGCATGTCCTCCAAAGAAGTGGCGCGGAGAACTGCGGAAGCGGGATTTCAGTCAACAGAGCTTTGTTTTACGTTTACCGACGCAAACTTCTGGGTCTACAACGGATGGAAGGATCTGTCCGAACTGACCGATCAAAAGGCTTCCGAAATTGTGGAAAGTTTCCGAAGCGAGGGCATTGAAGTGGCATCGCTCGGCGCGTTTTCCAGCTTTATGGAACCTGATGAGACACTTTTAGAGAAAAATATTGCCCTATATGAGCGATATTTGCAAATTGCGGCACAAAACGGGATTCCTGCCGTTGCCACGGAAACGGGCTTTATTCCCGGCAAGCGAGGCATACAGGCAGATACATACGAAAAGGATTTTTCGTATTTTACGCAGAATCTGTGCCGTGTGTTGGAGAAAGCAGAGCGTTACGAGGTAGATATTGCGCTGGAGCCTTGTGTTCTGGATGTAGTGCCAAGCGCCAAGCGGGCGCGGGATTTGATTGCCCAGTGCGGCTCAAAACGGCTGAAGATTTTGCTGGATCCGGCGAATCTTATTGCCGCGTCCGATGAGGAGGATATGTTTAAATACTTAGCACCGCACGTATCCTATTTCCATGGAAAGGACCGCAAAGTCAATGACGCCTACGGGCGCATTGTCGGCGATGGCGATATTGACTGGCCGCTGTTTTTAAGCCTCTATCACAAGCACTGTGAAGGCCGACCGTTTATCTTAGAATATGTCAACAACGACAACTGCGAAATGGTCAGAGAACGGTTGGAGGCATTTGACAAAGAGGCCGCTCGTTTTGCATAAGGTTTACGCTTGTTGACGATTTCCGCACAAAAGGGCGGCAAAACCCTCGAAAAAGGTTGCATGCGTAAAAAAAATCACTATACTTGACTGTGGTGGCGTTATGCTGCCGGTTACAGGGAGGCCACTATGAACGACAGAACGCTCCAATTCCATGAAGTGGCCGGAGACGAAGTGGATGTGGGCATCAAGGTGCTCGACACAATCCACACCCGGTCTGTGAATGTGCATTCCCACAATTTTTTCGAGTTTGTCTATGTAGTGGAAGGATTTACCGTTCATTATTTCAACAACGAAACCTCGTTTTTGACGGAAGGCGATATTTTCTATGTCCCGCAGGGCGTATATCACGGCTATGCCGGGCTGCATTATACAAAGGTATACAACTGCGTTTTTACAAAGGAAGCCCTAGGAGACAGTTTTGGTGAGCTGTTGTCACTTCCGGGGCTTTGCGGGATGTTTGATCAGCAATCCTCCCACTGGAACCGAATCCGCCTAAGTCCTGCCGAGCGCATTCGCGTGGCAGGGGTATTAGAGCGTATGTATGAGGAACAGCAGCAGAAAGATGCCGGATGGCAGATTATGATGAAGGCGCTGCTGATTCAGTTTATCACCTTCTTTTCCCGGTATTACGTCAAGCACTACATGCAGGACGAAACGGAAAAGGCGTATTTAAACTATGTCATTAAGCTTCTACATTATATTGAAGACAACTACGCAAAGGATATCAGTCTTTCGGACATGGCCGACTATGTGGGCATTTCGCCCGACTACCTTTCCAGACAGTTTAAGAAGGTAATGGGGCTTTCGCCGGTGGTTTTTCTGCGGAATTACCGCTTTGCGCGGGCCATGCAGCTCATGCGGGCGGAGCCGTCTATGTCCATGGCGCAGATTGCCGCTGCTGTCGGCTATAAGCACATCAGTCATTTTTCCCGTGAGTTTAAGGCGTTTGCCGGCGTTTCGCCCAGCGAATTTCGGCACAAATATACGGAAATATGAAAGAAGGAAGCACCTTGCATCGGAAACCGAATTTTCTCATGCTGGTGGCAGACCAGCACCGGGCCGACTGCCTTGGCTGTGCCGGGCAATTTCCTGTGAAAACGCCCCATTTAGACCGGCTGGCCGAACGTGGCGTTCGGTTTGAAAATGCGTTTACGCCGCTGCCGGTCTGTGCGCCGGCTCGGCAAGCAATGCTCTGCGGAGAAAATCCCGATTCCTACGGTGCATTTTGGAACTTTGGATTTTTTGCGGCGGCTTCTTTGTCTCCGAAAGGCTATTGGCCGGAAGCTTTGGCAAATAGCGGGTATCAGACGGCGTTTTTAGGCAAGTGGTCTGCTTCGGAAGACTTTGGGCCGACGGATTTTGGGTATCAAACCTTTGTGAGTATGCAGGATTACGAGGCATTTTGCCGCGAAAAGTACCCAAATCGCAAGCGCCCCAACTGGTTTGGTCATACCAGCGAGCTGCCCTTAGAGCATTCTAAAACCCATTTTCTGGCAGGGCATGCCGCTCGTTTCATCGAGGAATTTGCAAAATCGGATGCACCCTGGCATATTCGTGTGGACTATACGGATCCCCATTTGCCCTGTGAGCCCAGCGAGCCCTTTGCCTCAATGTACAATCCGGCGGACATTCCGCCTTGGCCAGGGGTAGGCGACACGTTTGAGGGCAAGCCGTATATACAAAAGCAGCAGCTTTACTCCTGGGGAATAGAGGACATGACCTGGGCAGACTGGCAGCCGGCTGTGGCCCGGTACTATGCCATGGTCAGCCAGATAGACGATTCCATTGGGCTTATGCTTGCTGCCTTGGAACGCACGGGACAGTTGGAGAACACTGTAATTTTATACACCGCCGACCACGGCGATATGTGCGGAAGCCACGGCATGCTCGACAAGCATTATGTCTTATTTGATGATGTGGTGCGTGTGCCTATGATTTGGGCAGGGCCCAACATTGTGCCGGGACGTTTAGAAAACAAATTTGTTTCCTGCGGGCTGGATTTGCCGGCAACCATCAACGATTTGCTTGGTATATCTGCCCCCCAAGGGCAGGGAGCGTCCATGGCGCCGCTTTTGGCCGGGCAGGATGTTCCGTGGAGAACGGAGATCACCGCTTCCTCCAACGGACAGCAGTTTGGTTTTTTCAACCAGCGAATGATAAGAGACCAGCGGTACAAGTACATTTGGAATTTAACCGATGTAGACGAATTTTACGACTTATTACACGATCCGGGCGAAAAACAGAACTTAATCTACGCGCCGGAGCATAAGGAACGTGTGGCTTCCATGCGCCGCAAACTTTTGGCGACGCTTAGGGAACAGAAAGATTTACTGGTCCGTTCCGGCTGGCTTGACCGCCAGTTGGCTGAAAATAAAAAAATATAATTTCGGAGGTTCCTATGAAAAGATTTCTGTTAATATGCCTGACAGCGGCTATGCTGCTTGGCCTTGTTGCCTGCGGCGGAGCCGATTCGGGTGACACACTGACCTTAAGCTTCCTGCGACTGGGCAATGACGAAGCCGAGCGCACCTTCTGGCAGGAAGTCATTGCGGAGTATGAGGCCGCCAACGAGGGCGTCAAAATTGCCTATGACGAAGCTGCCATTGGCGATGCCATGGATACAAAGCTTACCAACCTCTTTACCGGCAATGCAGGGCCGGATATTATCGGTCACGGCATTTTATCTATTGCCAGCCGTGTGGAAGCGGGCCACTATGTGCCGCTGACCGAGCAATACGAGAAATGGGAAGGCAAGGACGATATTTTCCCTCAGTTGGTCGACTTGGGTACTTATAAGGGAGAAATCTACGGCATTGCCTATTCCCCCGCCCCCTATGTGTTTGCCTACCG
>DUUG01000272.1 GCA_012841675.1 Clostridiales bacterium | reverse complement strand
CTGCTGGAAGATCACAGCATCTTTGCCGATCTTCGCTTGGTCCGAGATAAACACGCCCAAAGGCCCGTGGGGCATACAGGGCGTGCCCGCAAATTCCGCCGTCAAGCCCACATATCCGCCTCTGTTAAAAAAATACCTTGCGTAAATGCTCATTAAAAGGCGGCTTTTCTTCTTTTGGGAAAGAAGATGAGCCTTAAGGCCCCAGATACCGCCGAAACGTTTAAGAATTATAGGGGATAAAATGCTAAGAACGAGAGTTTTTATGGAAATGCGCCTCCATCCAGGAATCTATTACAGCGGCAATTTCCTCTGCCGATGCTTTTTTATTCAAAACAAAATGCCGTCCCTCCGAGCTATAACGCCAGAGGCTTTTTCCGCTGGGCAAAATGCCCATCCAACCCGGTGCGCTGACGGAAAACAGCTCTTCTTCGCCTAAAACAGCATAGTAGACGGCGGTTTGGTCCCAACTGCTTCGGCCGTCGGGGCTGTAAAGCGCATACGAGCGGGTCAGCGGATCGACCTTGCCTTTTTTCTGAAGCTCCTTGCCGGTTATAATATCCATGCCCGTTTCAAAGATGGAAAATACGGCTTCTTCCGGCCAATCACCAAGCACTCTTGCCGTTGCCTTAATATCCATTACAAAATTAAACTCCGGATCCTTGCATCCGCCGCCCATAGAAACTAATCGCACGCCCTTTTGCCGAACAAGCTGCCGCCCGGAAAGCGGGCTGATTTCGTCGCCGGGGCTTTCTAAGAGGCCGCCAATATTGGAAAGAGGGCCAATGGCAACAATGGTAATGGGGCCTTGCTCTGTGACAATGGCACGGCGCAACACCTTGACCGCGTCCTCCGCCGTTCCTGACTCGCCAAACCGGTTGGGAAATTCCTCGACAATGGCCTTGTTATATTTTTGACAGTTCTCGTCGGCCAGGAAATCCGGCCTTTTTAGGGTGCCAATCTGCATGTCCGCCCGCCCAAGGTAGCGGCATACGGCGTCGATACACCCTACGCCAAAGGGATTGGACGTACAGTGGGTGACAGCGGCCAAACGGCAAAGACCTGACTTTTCCATATTGAGCAGCATGGTCAAAGCGCCGACATCGTCACAATCAGGGCCGATATCCGTATCTAAGAGGATGACGGGCATCTGTTTTTTCATGTCCTTATCTCCTTCTGCATAGCCGACCTGTCGTCGGCATTTCAAATACTTACAACCTGTATTTTATAACAAATCCCCCCTACTTGTAAAGCACAAGAAATACTTGTTGACAGATGCGTCAGACTTGTTTATGATAGGCTCAGAATTCTAGTTTCTTTCAAAAATATGAAGCGCCGCTATTTTCCTTATCTTTTTACCCTTGCGTTCTCTTCCCTTATATAATATGGAAGGGTAAATTTTATAAGGATCCATGCCCGGCGCTGGCCTTATTCCATATTTCCGCAAAAAGGAATTCGGGGTCAAATGCATCCATTTATTACGTTGCGCCGGATGAAGCAAACGGCCGCTTTGTCGTGCCGTTCATAGGAGGATATAGAATATGCCAAACCCTGTAAAACGGCTGACCATTGGCCAAACTCCCATTGAGAAGTTCGCCATTGTCCTTTCGCAAAACCCCACGCATTCGGAAGAGTACGCTGCCACTCGTTTGCAAACCTATCTGAAAAAGGCAACCGGCGCTTCCCTCTTTCTTTCGCAAGTCGCACCCGAGCATTCCATTTTCATTGGTTCTGCCGCCCAAATCGACCGAAGCGAACTAAAGCATGACGGTTTTGCCATACAAACCGACGGGCAAAACCTGCACCTTGCCGGGGCTATTGACAGAGGTACCATCTATGCCGTCAACACATTCTTGGAAAAATATGTGGGCGTGCGCATTTACGCTCCCGGCGTCGAGCGCATTCTGCCGTCGGAAGCGGTGGAAATTCCGTCTTGCTTTAAGGAAGTGCAGAACCCCGTCTTTTCCTACCGCGCCACCGACTGGATCACCCATGTGACAGACCCGGATTTTGCCGTTTGGGAAAAATTAAGCTCTTCTCGTTCGGGCATTCTCGAAGACAAAGGCGGCTCTGTTTCTATCATCGGCGGCTGCCACACCTTTGAGCGCCTCTGCCCGCCCAAGCAGTATTTTGACGAGCACCCCGAATATTATTCTCTTTGGGAGGGCAAGCGCATTCCCGCCGGCAACGTGTTTGACGTGCCTGTGGGCCAGCTTTGCCTTTCCAACCCCGACGTGGTGAAAATTGTCACGGAAAATGTTTTACAATGGATCGAAGCAAACCCCGGCTGCCAGGTAGTAGACGTGTCTCAAAACGACAACCAGCACTACTGCCAATGTGAAAACTGCGCCGCCATTGACGAAGAAGAAGGCACCCCCGCAGGCAGCTTGATCCGCTTTGTAAACCAAGTGGCCGCCGCTGTGGCGGAAAAACACCCCGGCGTTTTGGTGCAGACGTTTGCCTACCAATATACGCGCAAAGCCCCGAAGTTTACAAAGCCGGCAGACAACGTGATGATCCGCCTCTGCTCCATTGAAGCCTGCTTCCGCCATAAGCTGGACCACGGCTGTGAGCATAACATAGAACAGTTTTCCCAGCATATGGAATCTTGGAGCAAGCTGGCCAAACACCTTTCCATTTGGGACTATACGACCAACTATGAATGCTATTTGGCCCCCTTCCCGAATTTATGGGTACTACGAGACAACGTGCGCTATTTTGCGGACAACAACGCATTGCACGTGTTTGAAGAAGACACGCCGGGTACCAACACGGGGGAATTCGGCCCAATGCGTGCCTACCTAATCGCCCGCCTGCTCTGGAACCCGTATATGAGCGAGGAAGAGTTTAACTATCACATGGACGACTTCCTCGAGGGCTACTTCGGCCCCGGTTGGGAAAGCTTAAAAGAATATTTGGAAATCCTCAAGAAAACCACCGAAGACTTCCATATCCGCTGCTTCGAGCCTGTTTACCCCATCTCGCCCGAACCCTTTAACGCAAGATACGACTATGTTCCCTTTGCTTATCAGGATATCCGCGGGGAGCACTACTTAACGCCGTTTATGTCCCATCTTCCTAGGCTCAAGGCCATGTGGGCAAACGTTTTAGACAAAGCGAGGGATGACGCCGAGCGCGAGCGGATTCTGCGCGCCAGAATGTCGCTGGATTATATGGAACTTTTCTGCACGCCCCATATAAAAGAGGAAATGACGGAAAGCGAGCAGGCAGAATACGAAGCCGCCGTTGCGGAATTCCTCGAAAAGAAAGAACGCTTCGGCATCCACACCAACTTGTTTACCGCCGAGAAGTGGAAACGGTAAATCGACGAACTTAAACCGGACAGGGGCCCTCCTGTCCGGTTTGACTTTTTATAAAAGAATCGCTATACTTTTCTGGATGTCCGCAAAATTATGGCAAAAGGTGAGGGAAAATGGAAAAGCAAACGACGGTTTTTTCGGAAAAATATCTTCTGGTCCCCATAAACCCAAAGGCACCCTGGCAAACGCTGACGATTTCGGCAAAAAACCGCCAGCCCTACCAACTGCAGGTGCGGCTGGATGCGTCCAACCCCGTTTGGCATATGCATATTGACGTGTCGGCCTATATTGGCATCGAATCGGAAATTTCCCCCGTGTTTCCCCTTAAAACGGCGAACCGGATGGAGATTCCCAACCTCTACGCCGAGCCTCTCCGCCCCCAGGTGCATTTTTCCTCCCGGCAGGGCTGGCTTAACGACCCCAACGGCCTTGTGAAAGTCGGCGATACCTACCATCTCTTCTATCAGCACAACCCCGCCGACGCCGTTTGGCAGAATATGCACTGGGGCCACGCCGTAAGCGCCGACCTTTTGCACTGGGAGGAGCAAGATATCGCCCTCTTCCCCGACGAGCATGGCACCATGTTCTCCGGCAGCGCCATTGAGGATATGGACAACGTATCCGGCCTCGGCGACAAAACCGCCCCGCCTGTGCTTTTGTTTTACACAACGGCAGGCAGTACGCCGGACAGGTACACCCAGTGCCTTGCCTTTTCGAAGGATCGGGGAAAAACCTTCCAGAAATACGCCAAAAACCCCATTATCCCCAATTTAGCCGGCAACAACCGGGATCCCAAGGTCATTTGGTGCGAGGAAATAAACGCCTTTGTCATGGCGTTGTACTTAGACGGCGGCACCAGAGATTTTGCCCTCTTCGGCTCGGACAATCTGCTGGATTGGAACCAGTTTCAAACCATAACCCTGCCCAACGACGCCGAATGCCCCGACTTTTACCCCTTAACCGACGAGGAAGGCAACCGCCGCTGGATTCTCTCCGGCGCGTCCGATACGTATTTTGTCGGGCAGTTTGCAAACGGGCTTTTTGTGCCGGAAGGCAACGCCAAAGCCCTGTCCTTCGGCAACAACCGGGCGTATGCTTCCCAAACCTTCTCGGGCATAGATAACCGGAGAATCCGCATTTCCTGGAACCGAACCGATATTCCCGGCACGCCCTTTAACTGCCAGATGACCTTCCCGGTGGAAATGAAGCTTCGACGCAAGGAAGAAGGCTTTGTTTTAACCGCCTCGCCTATTGCCGAGCTGCAAAACCTCTACACCGACGGAGAGCCCACCGCTTTTCACGTTACGCTGAGAGCCTTTCTGCACGAAAACGCGGCTATTTTCGTTTGCGGTGAAAAGTTTGCCCTTCCTTTCGCCGGCGAAACGGAGCTTTCCATGATCATCGACAAAATGGGCTGTGAGATCTATGTAAACGGCGGCGAACGGTTCGGCGCCTTTGGCTTTGTGGCCGATTATGAAAAGCCCCTTTTTGCGTTTGAAAACGCCGATGTGCTCAAAGAAGAAGTGCATCCCTTGCGCTCCATCTGGCCGATTTAAACGCCGTCCTTCGCAAAAGAACAAAGAGCAAAGCTTTTCCTTCCGCCAACGGCTTAGGGATATGGGAAATATGCACAAAATACATGCGCTTTTGTAACCGTTTTGTAGTTGACGCATTATTTCTTGTGTGTTTTACGGCCATTATGGCGCAAATTTTCCTAAAAGACGAAAAGCTTTATTTAATGATTATCAACAATAACAACCTGCGGGAAATGATTTTCTTCTCTATACAAAAACCATCTACTCCCTAAAAACCCAGATAGCAGTTTTGCTTTTTGCTGGGCCGGGCATAACTTTTTTAATGCGGCTTACCAACTCGTGGCACCATTTGTTTTATACGAAAAAATGGGAAATACGGCAGTTTTTGGGATATTATTCCCTGTATATGGAAAGAGGATTTTGGTATTACGTTAACATTTCTTATACCATATTGTGCCTGCTTCTTACCGTTGTCATTTACCTCGTGGGATATTTGAAAAACAAGGCCGGTTATACCAAGCCCCATTTTTTGGTCTTTTTGTTTGCTTCTTTGCTGCCGTTTATGGGTATTGTGCTCATTCTTTTCACTTTTGGCGCATGGAATATTGATTATTCCGCTTTGATTATGCCTATTTCTCTGCTGATTATCAGCTACGGCATTTTGAAATACGATTTTTTGGAAATACGGACTTTGGCCCGGGAAACCATCTTTGAAAACAACTTTGCCGGCATGGTAGTGCTGGGCCCGGGGAAAAGGATCATCGACTACAACAAGGCCGCCGAAACGTTTTTCAAAGCCATACACATTTCCCTGAACCATTATCCCTTAGAACATCTTCTTGCAAGAGAGCCAAAGTTGCTGGAAATCTTCGAAAGCGAGGACAGCCGCGACTTTTCTTTGATGATAGAGGGAGAGGAGCGTTTTTTTGAGATTGACGTAGTACCGTTGGGAGACCCCCAGGACAGCAATACGAGAATGCTGAAATCTATCCGCGACGTTACGGAAGAAAGGAAAATACAGGAGAAGCTGAAGCTTCTGGCCACCACAGATTCTTTAAGCGGCCTTTATAACCGGGCAGAATTTATGAATCTGGCAAAAAAGGAATTTGCACGGGCCAAAAGAAATCATGAGGATCTGTCCCTGTTGATTATGGATTTGGATAATTTCAAGACCATCAACGATACCTTCGGACACGCGGCGGGAGATGAAGTCATTCGCGAAATGGGAAGCATTCTTTTGACCAGTTTCCGAAAAACCCATATCGCCGGGCGCATAGGAGGAGAGGAATTCGCCGTGGTTTTAAAAAACGCTTCTTTGGAAGAAGCGAAAGAGGCCGCGGAAAAATGCAGAGAGACGGTATCTCGAAAAAAAGTGATCTACGAGGGACAGGAAATCGCTTTTTCGGTAAGCATCGGACTGGCAGCCATCCATGGCAATGCCGATGTCAACGATATAGAAGATATTTTAAAGATGGCGGACGACGCTTTATACAAGGCAAAAGCCAAAGGGCGAAATTGTGTAGCTACTTAAATCCCAAAACAGAATTCCGGTGAAAACAAAGCGGATCTTCCTTCGGTAGCCGACAAGCCGGCAGCGGGATTCCCCGGACGTTTGTTGAAAAAACTTCTGCAAGAGCAATGGGCGGTTTGACAGTGCATTCCATGGCGTTGATATGCCCCATCGCTTCCGCCGCAAAGCAAAAATGGCATAGTTGGTTATAAACCAACTATGCCATTTTATTTTTTAAACAGGCCCTAAGCCGGGCTTATGGTACGGGTTTTGCGGCGATATACAACATATCGCTGCCGCCTTCTTCTTCGGGGAATTGGCCGTACATGGAAAAGTTGTACATAAACCGTTCCGCCGGAATAATGCCGTAGCCGTCTTGGTTGTGGTCGGTGGTATCGTAGGGATCCGCCACAATAAACACGTCGTCGGCCTCCGTTTCCGTTCCCATGGTGTCGTAACCAATGATCACCTGCCAGTGGCCGCCCCAGTCGTTCCAGCAGATCATCACGGGAACGCCTTCTTTGAGCCAGTTTTGGATGTCGTCCATCCATATGTCAGGCTTATCCAGAGTCGTCGTATATGTAAAATTGCCCACGCCGTCGAAAATATCCATGGCCTGCTGTAAGGTAGTCCCCGGATATCCTTCCAGCTCTCCCGTCAGCTTATGGCGCAAAGCGGCAAGGGTTTCCTCATTCCAGTCGCCTAGCGCGTCATACCAGTGCAGCACCATCAGAGCCGACGTTACGCCGCAGGCCCATTCGCTTGTTTGCTGCATGGTTTTGAAGCCGGTTAAAATAGTCAGCGTGTCGGTAGACTGCATGCGGAAAAAGTCGGGATGGGCATAGTAGGGCGAGTTTACATGGTCGCCCTGCCGCTCTACCGAATCGGCCCCGTCTTCGGGGGAAAGATCCACGGCATAGGGGATTTTCATCTCGTTTCCATACTTGCTTTCGGTCATGGCACTTTCGGCCGGTTTGTCATTGGCGCACCCAAATAATAGGGTAAGGCAAAGGGCCAGCGCAACAGTGACAGTTTTTTTCATCTCTCGATCTCCGTTTCCTAATAAATTTGCGCTGCAAGCGCATGGGAGGATTATAGAGGAAACGGTTTGAAAACGCAATACGGCATTTTATTTATGAAATTATCCCTGTTTTTCGGAAAATCATGTCATTCTGCCAAAACAGGAAAGCATATCTCCATTTTTCTTGATTTCCCGGCATTTATCTTCCGAAAGCTACGTCAGCAACCTGTATTTTCCCGTCTAGCTTTCCCCTTTGGTAAAACAGCGCATTAGCAGACGTTTCGCGTTTCCACCGAGGATTTTCCGCTTGTCGGCTTCGGGTATTTTCGCATAGCAAACCCAAGCAAGCTGCGGTGCCGGGTCCCGCATGGGCATATCCGACCCGTAAAGCACCTTATCCGCCCCGGCTTCGGCCACTAAATACTCCACAACGCCGTTTGTCAGCGCCGTATACGTAATTTCCACATACACGTTGGCGCGTTTTTTGGCTACTTCCGCCGCCTTTCGGGCAATGGGGTACGACATGCCCCCATGGGCTAGGATAAAGGAAATTTCGGGGTATACCTCAGAAAGCTCGTCAACGGTTCGAATCGTGTCCGGATTGTCTGCGTGGATCAGCATCAAAAGCCGGTTTTCGTTGCCGTAGGCAAACCACCGCTCATACCTTGTATCTTTGAGGCTCAGCTTATGATGAGGCGGGTAGGGCTTAATCCCCACAAACCGGCATTCTTCATGGTAAAATTCGATAACCTTTTCTAAGTCCTCGGGATAATGGGGGTTATAGGTGGCGTAGGCCAACACACGGCCGGGATATTTTTCGCATGCGGCCTGTGCCGTTTCGTTGGCGGTTTCCACGGTGGTAATCCCCTCCCACGGGCTTACCAAAATCGTGTCTATGCCTAAAGAATCCATCTTTTGCACCATGGCATCGGCATCGCCGTGGTAGATGGGCGTGGAGGAGATGACTTCATGGGCACCATCCACCATATGGGTATGAGCGTCAATGACTAGCACGTCGGACAAGGGGCGGCCTTCGTCCATTTTTTTCGCCAGCGTATCTAAGCGGCATTTGCTTTCCTCGTACAAAGGCAACGCATCCAGATCGATTCGGAAAAGCTTGGCGGCGTTTTCGGCGGCCACCTTGTTTTTCTCCTCCTCGGACAGACCTGAATACTCCACCAGCGCCTTGATTCCGCCCGTGACCTTGTTGGGATAGTCAGAGCCGAACAAAACCCGGTCAACGCCGAAATACTGCTTGCAAAGGGGGAGAATATCATTGGCCTGGTTGCCGCTAATATCCATATACAGGTTTTCAAATCTCTCCATCATGGGAAAGACCTGCCGGTTGGCCGACCAGTAGGCGTTGCACATTACAATATTCAACTTCGGAAACGCCGAAAGCACCTGCCGGATGTCTTCAAATTTTACGTCGTAGGCGTTTACCATAAGCGGAATGTTTCTTGCTGCCATAAATTCCGCCGTTTCTTCCAATGTAAAGGGGTCGAACCCATGCTGGAAGGCAGAAGGGTACATTTTAAAAGCGCGCACCCCCGCGTCCGCCAGTGTCTGCAGGTACGTTTCCCCCTCCCGCATTTCAAAGCGGAAATCCGGGATGATCACCGCCGCGGCAAAAAGGCGCGGATTTTCCGATACGGCCTTCAAAACCTGTTTATTGCCCATGACCGGCGAATAGTCCTTTGCATTTTGGCTTGTAATTAAAGCGCCGTGCATCCGGTAGTAGGCCATTTCTTCCTTTAATTGCTCCGCCGTGTACGGAATCTCCGGCTCTTTGAAGTTGGTGCGCCCCATGGCGGCATGGATATCAATATATTTTCTCTGCACAATCATTCCCCCTAACTTGCGCTAATGGCCTTGATAAAATCCTCTGTGTTGTACACAAATCCGAACAAAACCGAAAGATACCATAAAGCCGTCTGCTTGCAAAGCTCCTGCACCGCCGTCTCTTTGTTTTCCACCGCCGTTACGGCATCGGAAAATGCCGAGCACAAAAGCCCCCGCCGGCTCATGTCCACCATGCCGCCGGGCGAAACTAAAAGACACATGTTGATGGCAAACCCCGCGTAAATCAAATGGTCCACCCCGTCTTTCTGGCATAAAGCAAATAATTGATGAGACGTGTCCGCCACAGGCTCGCCATGGCGCGGGATTGCTTCCTTGGCAAAGGTGTATTTTTTCTCCATCCGATGCAGGTTTTGCTACTTGTAAATGGTAAAATAAACTGCACACTTTTCCGCCACTAGAACTACACACTATTTCGCCACAAAGTGCACACTTTCACGCCAACAACTGCACAGTTTCCACTTATGCTGTAAAATAAAGGCAGAGGAAATGGAGGCTGTAGAAATGAAGGG
>DUUG01000271.1 GCA_012841675.1 Clostridiales bacterium | reverse complement strand
GACGGGCAAGGTCAAAAAGGTGGATGACTTTAAGAGATGGATTGTAATGCAAAACGGCGTAAAGATACCCATGGATGATATATTAGACATAGAAAGCGAGCTATTTGCTTTGCTGTAATTGGCATGCTTGCGGTCAAACTAAATGCAAAACAAAACCGAGGGCAGAGCTATTCTGTCACCCGGTGTTTTTGCATCTTTTGGATTTTATACGGCGATTACAGGTTGAACGCCGTATAAAAGCATTTGTTTTTTTCCTTGTGCGAGCCGGCGCGCTGTGTTACAATGAGGCGGAATGATGAAGGGGGATGCGACATGGAAAACCGAAAAACTGTGCTTATATCCGACCTTTCCGAAGGAAAAACCAGTCCGCGCGTAATCGCCACCGATTGGCAAAGAATTCCGTACACTTGCCGAGAGTTTTCCGGCGTGATGGTTATGGCGCACGGCACGATGAGCGTGCCGGACATTTGCCTTGACCCGAAGCTTACCGGCTGGTACCGGATTTATACGGGCATGCTGCACACCGTCGGCGACGAAGGGGCTGACAACCTAACCGGCTTTGCCTTGTCAGGTGACCGTTTTCCTCGCTATTTCGAACATTATTATCAGGGCAACTTTGACCGGGCGCCTTTGATTGCAGAAGCTTTCTGGAAGGCCGCCGACATGACCGGTCAAAGCGTTCGCATTATCCATCCCGAAAACGGCCGTCCCTGCCTTTCCAATGCGGCATATTTGAAATTTGTGCCCATGAGCGGCGAGGAAGTCGCAGAAGAGCTTGCCGACTGGGCCGATGCATCCCGCAAAAAGCTCATCGCAACCCACGATATGCATGCGGCGTTTTGCAAAAATCCGCAGACAACGGAGGATCTTGTTGCCGAAATTGCCCCCTTTGCCGAAAGTGATGCGTCGCACATTATGCTTGAATACTACTTCGATGCAAAAGATCCGGCGTTTACCGATTGGTTTTTCACAAGCATGGACGGGTATGAGACATTTGCCGGCACAGGCGACAGGTTTTTCCACACATCCCGAGCAGGTTTTGTTGCAAGGGGAGAAGACCCATATCCCGCCATGGCGGAGTATGCTCGATCCCTCGGCATGAAGGTGGGCTTTGCCTACCGGGTGAATATGTTTGCGGCGCATCCGCCTTGGGATATTGGGTTTAACGCGAAAATCTTCCGGGAAAATCCCCAATGGCGCTGTGTGGACCGGGACGGATCGGAAATTGCCCGGCTTTCGTTTGCTTTTCCGGAGATGGCGGCGGTTATGTTTGATTTGTTCCGCCGGATGATTCGCTCAGGGGCGGACGGGGTGCACTTGCTTTTCTGCAGGGGCGTTCCTAACATACTTTACGAAAAGCCGCTGACCGATGCGTTCTATGCAGAAACCGGCTTAAATGCCTTCGAGCTTGACGAGGAGGACGAGCGGTATATCGACTTCCGCTGCCGCTATTTCACGGAAAACTTCATGGTTCCCTTAAAACAAGCCATTATCGACGAGGCGCAAAAGCTTGGACGGAAGGAAAAACCCTTTCTCTCCGTCCATGCGCTGGCCGATCGGCGAACCAACCGCTTTTTTGCTATCGACTTGGAGGATTGGGCCGCTAGAGGCCTTGTGGAGCTTGCCGTGGCGTATCCTTCCATTATGCATGCGCCGGACGATTTTTGCTATAACAAACAGCAAACGGTAGACCTTGGCTTTTACGCATGGCTGACCGAGCATTACGGCCTTGCCACCGCAGTAGATCTTTTGCCCAGAGGCGTGAACCCGGCGGAAATTGTGCGCCGAGCCAACGAAGTCTATGATGCGGGGATTGAAAATATCTGTATTTGGGATACATACAGCTATCCCCATCGCAAGGCGTTTTGGCCGGTGGTGCGCCGGCTTGGCCATAAAAAAATGCTGAAAGACGGCTCTTTGCTTGCGCCGCCTATGCAGTTTACAGAGGTTTTGTCCATGAACGGCTTGAAGGTCGACAAATATAACCCTTGGTGGTGTTTATAAATGGATGATTTGCAACGTTTGAAAGAAAAGCTCGCAAAGCGCGCCCGAGTATTTATGCCCGTTTTATCCCCGGAGGGGGCAAGCTATGCTGCCGCCTTTGCCGCTGCCGGCATCGATTGCATGCTGATTGACGCGGAACACGCACCGATTGGCATGGAAACCCTGCGAAGCGTCTTAGCTGCTTGCCGAAAGGCCGGGCTTTGCTCCGTTGTTCGGGTGCGGGATGCGGAGTATGCCTTTATCTCTAAAACGCTGGATGCCGGGGCTGACGGGTTGATGATTCCCCGTGTGGAAAGCCTTGCCCAGGTGGAAACGGCGGTTTTGTCGTCAAAGTTTCCGCCGGTAGGGAAAAAAGGCTGCGGCGGGCCGGGTATTTTTCGGCCGCGGGAAACCGTTGCCGATTTTAACGAAAACCGTGTGTTTTTTTTGCAAATTGAATCGCCGCAAGGCATCGACACGCTGCCGGAGATACTTGCCCGCTTCGGCAGGCATATAGACGGCATTATCGTCGGCCCGACCGACCTTTCCATATCGTTGGGCATTCCCATGGAGTTTGACAACCCGCTTCTCCACAGTGAAATCCAACGGCTGATTCAAATTTGCCAAAAGGAGAAAAAATCCTGCGGCATGTATATGGACGGCTGGCAAACCGCCGCTTTTTGGGCAAGACGGGGCATGAACATCCTTTGGGTTGCCGACGACCACGCCATGGCCGCCGCCGGCGCCAAGGCCCTTGTAAAGGTGGCAGAGGAGATGGATGTCCATGGATAACATTCCCTTTATCGACACCCATTGCCACGTTTTACCGGTGGCAAAGGAGACAAAACCCCTTTCCGCCCTTCTTCTCAACTACGCTGTGTTGCCCACGTTTCTTTCTGCGGGCATGCCTGAAAAGCTTGCCAACGGTATTGCCGCCTCCTCCTTGCCCAAAGAGGAGGCAAAGCGCGCTGTGCTTGCCTATTTGCCGATTATTGCACAAACCTCGGCGGCGGAAGCGGTTTGCCGCGGGATTTTGGCCTGGACAACGGTGCAAGGAGCGCAGATTACCGCCGAAAACTACGATGCAATCGAACGCGCTCTGCACGAAAAGCCCCAAAACGCATGGCGGGCCAGCTTCCGGCAAGCAAACTTGCGCAAAGCGCTTATAAACGTGAACAGTGCCGAAGGTGCGGCGCTGTTTACGGGAAAAACCCTTCTTCCGGCAGATTTTAACGAGTATTTTGCTCTCATCCCCACCTTCGATGCCCATGCCCTCCATCCGGAGGAGCCGCATATTCAAGGTGTGGCGAAGCATCTTGGCCTTTCGCTGGAAACCCTTGCCGATTATTTGGCATTTATCGAAGTATACTTAGACGGGTTTATGCAAAAATTTCCGGTGGCGGGGCTGAAAATAAGCGAGCAGTATTTCCGCCGGTTAGACTATGCGCCTCAGTTGCGCGAAAATGCCGAAAAGCTGTATGCCCGGGGTGCCAACAGGGAAAAGGCCTTGCTGGACTTTATCACTATGCATGTTTTCGCCTTGGCGGAACTGCGCGGCCTGACCGTGCAGTTCCACACAGGCATGCTTTGGCGCGAGCCGGGAACGGAAAACCTTCACCCTACTGATTTGTGCGAAAGCATACGGCGCTTTCCAAAGCTTCGGTTCGATTTGCTGCATTTGGGCTTTCCCTATTTGGGCGCGGCGGCGGCCATGGCACTGAACGCGCGGAATGTGAGTTTGAATTTAAGCTGGCTGCCGCTTATT
>DUUG01000270.1 GCA_012841675.1 Clostridiales bacterium | reverse complement strand
TTCGCGTTTTTTATGATGAAAACAATACTCCATCCTTCATTCTAAGCAACACATCGCACTGTTCCGCAACTTCTGCCGAGTGGGTTATGATTATGCAAATGTTGTTCTGCTCATGGGAATATCAGCAGGCTGGTGAAAACGGAGCTGACCGAGCAATCTGCCGCCAGGTCAGCCGGTCAAACAGAACAAAATCTGATAAATCCTCAACCGTGTTAGATAGTGTGGTTCGGACAGGAAACTCAGATTTCATTTCGGGGTTAATTTTTACTATATCGCCATCGATGAGAATGCAGGTAATGGGCAGAAGATCCTTTTTTTGAAGCTGGCCTTCCGGCTTTTGTATGTATCTTCGCACGGCATCTTCCAACGCTTTATTATTAAAAGCAACCGGCGTTTGCAGCATAGTTTCTTCCGCCGAAAAAGAGAGCGTAATGGGAAGAACTTCTTTGATTGGATTGTAACGTAAAATTTCCTGCATGAAAGGCATGACATAAAAATGCAGCTCGCCTTCAAAAGACAGCGGTATATAAAAAACATCGCCATTTAAAAGCTGTCTAGAGGATGGAGAGCTTCTCAAATTTCCTTGCTCGTCATATACCAGCATTGTGTCCGGAGCCAGTCCGTCTACCGTTACGTATCGTACGCCCTTATTTCTGTCTGTCGTAACTTTTAGGCTCGGCTCGGAAAAGCCAACAAGGTCAATCAGTGTTCTATCGGGAAACAGAACAGATCTAATAGTTTCCAGCCATGTGCCAATATCCAAAATGCCTGTTTGCTTACTGGTTTTTAGAATTACTTCCAAAAGCTTTCTATGAGGGGCAGCCAAGACAAAAGGATCCTCTGGATCTAGATATGTAACTGTTTCTACGGGGTTAGCCGTTTTGTCAAAATGATGGCTAACACAATATGGAGCTAATAATTGTAAATTATTGACTATATCCTTAAGCCGCAGCATAGCATTCCATGGATCCGTGGGTTTGCCGATGTCAATTAAAGTTTGATTTGGGTCTGCTAGAGCTTTTGCTTCTTTTGCGATTTCTAAAAGCGGCTCTTTGATATTAGGCCAAAGTTCCGCCGCCTGCTCAGCCGCAAGAGCCAAATAAGGCATGTAGAATAGGGCATTTTTTAGATTTTGAGATCGATCCTCATCGGTATAATAGAAATCCTTCTTAAAATCGTCGGGAATTTGGTGAATGCTAATAAGAGACGCGATTTCACCAATCTCCTGACGATATTTCGAAGTAGGCCAGTTGTATTTCTCGCGAAAGGAGACATACTCCTCATCTTCTACTAAAATAATCGGTTCGCCGCCTGCTTCGTATCCATTGTCTGTCGTGCCCGGCAACGTAGAGGTTTGTTCGCTCGTTGTTGTTGCTTGTCCGCCATGAGTGTTAGGGTGTGCGCAGGCGGAAAATAGAATCAGGCAAAGGCAGAGTAAAGACAGAATGCGAAAGAGCATTTTTTCCGTGATTCTAATTTTGCGCACATTTGCGCTACCTTATATCCTTCTTTTCGTACATTTTTTGAACTGCAAAACGAATTTCCTGATAGCTTGTGCATCGGCAGAGGTTAGACTCGAGCCATTCTTCCACAACGTGTTCTTCCGGCAGGAGAGGATAATGTGTTTGCATGGCGTGGCAGACCATGAGGAAGCCGGAAGTGCAATAGCCGCACTGAAAGGCATTTGCATCGACAAAAGCTTGCTGGACAGGGGCAGTTCCCCCTAAACCCTCCACAGTCAGGATTTCATGCCCCTCTGCCTCCACGGCAAGCACCAGACAGGCCTTCACGGGCCAGCCATCCATCATCACCGTACACGTACCGCAGTCACCGTTTTTACAGCCCGGTTTTGCCCCGGTTAAGCCGAGCTGTTCCCGCAAAACATCCAGCAGCAAATCGGAAGGGCGGACGGCAACTTCCACGTTGTCCCCGTTGACGTTCAATGCGATAACAACCTTTCCCGCGTAATTAACCATGGTTCAGCTCCTCCAATAGGGAAGTCAGTGTATTTTTCAGCACAAATATTCGATACGCGCCGGAGGCCTCCGCATCGCCGTACGCATGCTCTTGCAGCAAGCGAGCTGCTTTTTCCACACGAGAGGTAACGGATTCCTGCGTATTGTTTAGAATCGTTTCCAAGCGCACACTGCGAAACGGACGGGACGCCAGCCCCGAAAAGGCAATCCGCAATCCGTTATGCACAAGGGCGGCCATGGAAACGACCGGATAGTCGATTTTCTCCTGTGCGGTGTGTTTTGCGTGAAAATACGGGGCATGCAATGCCCATCTGGGAACATGAAGCTTTGTAACCAGCTCTCCCGGCGCAAGCTCCATGCGGCCGCAAAACATGCTTTGAAACGGAACGGTTTTAAGGCCCTCCTCTCCCCAGATGGAGATTTGGGCATCCGAAAGCATCAGGGGCAAGCTGGTTTCACGGTATATAATGGTGCCGCATACGTTTCCGCCTATCGTAATACGGCATTGGTTGGTATGATCGGCAATTCTGCCGCAGATAAGACCAAGCAGCGGAAACAGCTTTGCGTCTTTGATTTGGTTCAAAGTGCAGGCCGCACCGATGTCTAAGCTGTCCTCATGTTCGGATATGCCGTTGCATTCCGGGATTTTCTTAATGTCAATGACAGCGCCGGGTTGTATACTGCCGGCTCGGCACATGGTGATGGTTTCCGAGCCGCCGGCATAATACATCGGCCGCTTTCCTTCGTTTTGCAGCTGCCGGAAGGCGTCGCGGGCTTCTGCCAGTGTAGAAGGGCGGCAATATTGAAAGTTAAATGGAATCATATTGATTTCACCTTCCGTCAAGGTATGGGAGCGGTGTAAATCTTATTTTTCGGTTTGTCTTGTGGCCACTGACCATATATGCTCTGGCGTTAGCGGAAAAGAAACAAGCTCAACGCCGAAAGCTTTCGAAAGGGCATTGCCAAGGGCGGCGGGGATGCCGATAATGCCGTGTTCGGAATAGGGGCGTGTGCCAAAGGGCGCGTCTTTGTCGGGCGTTTCCACAAAATCCACCCGATAGTCCGGATCCTG
>DUUG01000023.1 GCA_012841675.1 Clostridiales bacterium | reverse complement strand
CATCGTAAGGTTCTTTTGGCGTTCGCCTTTTTCCCCATTCCAAGTATAACAGAAAAGGGAGATACTGTACAGGCTCCTTACATGGTCAGCGTACCTGACTCATCCACTACAAGGATAAAGATGCTTTCCTCGGCACCGGTTTCCGCATTGATATAGACAAGGTATGACTTACCGTTTTCTCCTTTGCACAGGAATTCATACGCAAGTATTTCATTCTGGCCCGGGCTTGGGATGATGCACAGCCCGTTGGATTTCTCAACCGTCAACCCTTGTCCCAAATAACCCTGCGCTTCTTCCGCAGTCAGTTTGGGTTCGAATTTACGATCAGTTCGGTGGTTGTTCCAATAGCCCAGCGCCTGCCAGTAGGCCACATCGCCCGTATCCATGGCGATACCCACCTGCAGCAGATCGGGATAGATCATAACGCCATTGGGCGCATAGGCAAAGTTGATATAGCAAACACCGCCGGCATTGTAATAGTACGACGACTGCATATCTGCAAAACCGCGCTGTTTCAGCATGGCGGCGGCTTTTTCCATCGCCTGTTCGGGGGAAATGGTTGCCGCACCGGGCACCGTTCCGCTGCTGTAATACATAACATGGCCGCCGTCGCCGGTGACAACAATAAAGCCTTGGCCTGTTTCAAAAGAGTAGGTCTTGGGGCCTTCCTCACTTTGAGTTGCCAGTTGCAGGCTCTCCTCCCCGATAGAAAGGAACTCGCTTGCCACTCTGCGGGCTTCCGCTTCGGTAAACTGTTTGGTTGCCAGCTCGATATATTTAGGCGTGCGTCTGGTAATATGATCCGAGTACGGGCCGTCGTAAATGAGAACGGGCGATTCCGGCATGGATTCTTCGATGGCGCTTAAGCCCCCGGCAACACCGCCCTGCGCCGCCTTGGTGGCCTGTTCCTCGGCCTCGGCTTTGGCCTTCGCCTCAGCAGGCTGGACCTTGAAGAAATCCCTCTGTTCAGACGCTACATAGAAGTTCTGCAATTCGGCCGAAACATGAGAGGCCGTATCGCTTAACTGGGCAAGGGTTGTGCGTTCTTCCGGCGTTATCTGCTGGCCGGCGGCGGCTTTTCTGGCCAACATATAGGAAAAGTCGCCTACCTGCGAAAGAAACACCGAGGTTTTGTCTAAAGAGATGTCTGAAGCCGGAAGCTCAGACAGAGCATTTTTAGCCACTTCCGACTGGCGCCAGATTTCGCTTGTAAGTGTAACAAGCATGGAGGGGGAATTGCTGTAAAGACCTTTGGAAAGAGATGTGTCGATGTTGTTCGCCGCTGTGACAAGCTCGTTTACGGCACGGCGATAGTTTGCTTCGTACGCCATCTCGAACTGGCGAAGCTTAACATGCGCCTGTACGGCAAATCCAATGGCAATGGCCAAAGCTCCTAAGGTAAAGGAAGTCAGCAACGCTTTGCTACGTTTTTTCATGCGGATACAGTCCTTTCGGAATGGTTTGAAATGGTTTTTATTAGCATTCCAAACCAAGCCAAAAATATGCATCCAACCTTTCGAAATGGCAAAACTGTAATTATATAACAAGCCCGCCGTTAGGGCATACTACTTGTCCCGTAATAAACGAAGATTCGTCGGAAGCCAAAAACAAAATAGCACGGGCCACGTCTTCCGGCGTGCCTAGGCGGCCTAAGGGCGTTCCCTCTGCCAACGCTTGTAAATCTTCGGCGGAAAATCCGCTTAGCATAGCAGTTGCAATGACACCCGGCGCCACACAGTTGACGCGAATCCCCGAAGGGCCAACCTCCTTGGCAAGGGCTTTGGTCATGCCGATAAGGGCGGCTTTTGCCGTGGAATAATGCACCTCGCAGGAAGCGCCCACCTGCCCCCACATGGAGGAAACGTTGATAATATTGCCGCTTTTCCGGCGGATCATGGAGGGCAAAACGGCCTTTGTGCAATAAAACGCCGCGTTTACATGGACGTCCATCATCTTTTTCCAAAGAGCAGAAGAAATATCGCAAAAAAGACGCTGGTCGGCAAATCCTGCGTTGTTTACCAGCACGTCAATGGGACCCAGCGCATTTTCCGCCTTGGCAACGGCCGCTTCCGCCTCGAAAGGGTCGGACAGATCCGCGCCGACGGCTATGGCTTTCCTTCCTTCTTCCATCAAAAGACGGCAAAGGGATTCCGCTGCTTCTTGGTTTGTATGGTAATGCAAGGCCACGGCATACCCTTTTTGCGAAAACAGCAGGGCCGTTGTCCGTCCGATGCCGCCGGAAGCCCCGGTTATAAGCACCGTTTTCTGCCCGTCGGGCTTTCCCATGGCCACAAGCATTCCTCTCCTTTTGGTGACAAAGTTCCCATAAATGGTATTATATCGTTTGACTTTTCCTTCGTCAAGCGATATGATTTAGTATAAATGAATAAATAATCATATCAGTAAGGCGGTGGGAATATGAAAGTTCTGATCGTGGGCGGCGTGGCCGGTGGCGCATCGGCAGCGGCCCGTATGAGAAGGCTTTCCGAAACAGCAGAAATTATTATGTTTGAGCGCGGCGGGTATGTTTCCTTTGCCAACTGCGGCCTTCCCTATTACGTGGGCGGTTCCATTGAAGAGCAGGATGAACTGATTTTGCAAACACCGGAGGATTTTTATCAGCGTTTTGCCATTGATGTGCGTTTGTTTTCCGAGGTTGTGGCCGTGGATCCTGCCAACAAAACCGTCACGGTTCGGTCGAATGGAGAAGAATACCGCGAAACGTACGACAAACTGATTCTCTCCCCCGGCGCCTCTCCTGCCGTTCCTCCTCTGCCCGGACGGGATGACCCGCGCATTTTCACCCTGCGGACGGTCCCCGATGCCGAGCAAATCAAGCAATATATGGATAAGCACCAGCCGCAGAAGGCCGTTGTCATCGGCGGCGGCTTTATCGGGTTGGAAATGGCCGAAAATCTGGCCGAGCGCGGCCTTGCCGTAACCATTGTGGAAATGGCGCCCCAAGTGGCCGGATTTTTGGACAGGGATATGGCAAGTGTTGTCCATCACTATCTCCGGGAAAAGGGCATTGCATTAAAGCTGGGACAAAAGGCCTCGGGCTTCCAGCCGTATGCCGACCGGGTGGATGTTCTTTTGGAAGGGGAAACCTTAAAGGCCGATTTGGTGCTTTTATCTCTTGGCGTCAAACCGGACACGGCGTTTTTGGCAGGTTCCGGGCTGTCTATGTCGGAAAAAGGCGCAATTTTGGTCAATGCCCATATGCAGACCTCCGATCCGGACGTCTACGCCGTAGGAGATGCCGTTTTGGTGCCCCATTTTGTTACCAACCAGCCGACCTTTATTCCGCTTGCCGGCCCTGCCAACAAGCAAGGGCGCATAGCGGCAGACCATATTGCCGGCCTGCCCGCTTCCTACAAGGGAACGCAGGGCTCCTCCGTTTTAAAGCTGTTTGATATGACCATCGCCGCCACAGGCTTAACGGAAGCCGGCGCCAAAGCCGCCGGACTCGCTTGTGATGCCGTGTATCTCTGGCCTTTGTCCCACGCGTCCTACTACCCCAATCCGACCAGTATTGCCATGAAGGTAGTATTTGAAAAACCCTCCGGCCGCATTCTGGGTGCCCAACTGGCAGGCTTTGAAGGGGTCGACAAGCGGTGCGACGTGCTGGCAACCGCCATCCGCGCCGGTATGACTGCCGACGATTTGACCGAGTTAGAGCTTTGCTACGCGCCGCCTTTTTCCTCTGCCAAGGACCCGGTCAACATGGCAGGCTATATGATCCAAAACGTCATTTCCGGCCTGGTGGAGCAATTCCACTGGCACGAGGTGTCCGCCATTAAGGAGGATCCCAACGCCGTTTGGCTCGATGTGCGCACGCCCGGCGAATACCGCCGCGGCCATCTGGAAAACTCCCTGCTGATTCCGGTGGATTCGCTTAGGGAACGGATCGACGAGCTGGCACCCTTTAAAGATAAAACCATCTATATCAACTGCCAAAGCGGGCTTAGAAGCTATATTGCCTGCCGGATGCTTGCACAGAGAGGCTTTGCCTGCAAGAACCTGGCCGGGGGCTACCGACTCTATCAGACCGTCATGGAAGACCAAGCCGCTAGATAATTTTATATGAAAAGCGTTCCGCATGTAAGCGGAACGCTTTTTTACGTGTTTGCCAAAAACTCCTCGTATTCTTGTCCGGCCTTTTCTTGTTCCACAAGGCACAAAGTATGCAGTTCGTCAAAATTCTCTAACAGGATGGCAACAATCCGGCCGTCCAGCCCGTTGCTCTTGACCATATTCTCAAAAACACTTATAATTTCCTCTTTGGGCATGGATTTTCGGTAGGGTCTCGATTCCGTCACTGCCGTAAACACATCCGCCACCGCCATAACCCGTGCGCCCAGAGGTATGTCGTTCCCGGCCAAATGGAAGGGGTAGCCTTTCCCGTTTAGCTTCTCATGATGGAATGCGGCCCATTCGTTGATCGTCTTCATCTCGGCAATAGGCTCTAGCAAACGGTATGTGTAGTATGTATGGGCACGGATTTCATTGTATTCATCTATGGTAAGCCTGGCAGGCTTTTCCAACACCTCGTCGGAAATGGCCAGCTTGCCTAAATCGTGGAGATAGCCCGCCACAAGCATCATGCGGCATTCCATGGGCGAAAACCCCACCAACTCAGCCAGCCGCTCTGCCGTTTTGGCAACGCCTGCCGAATGCTTGGCCGTGAATTTGCTTCGAAAGTCGATAATATGCGAGAAAATCTTAGAAAGCTGCACCAAATCCTCAATGCTCATAAAATAATAGTCCCGCATATTGCTCTGATAGTATTCTTGCCCCGGCAGCCGGTTGGTAATATCCAGCCAGAAATCTTCCTTCCGACCTACATTTAGCACCAGCTCTACAAGCTCGGGTATAAACTGCTTATTGCTTTGCTCCTGCAAATAGGCAAGAAGATCCGGCACTTGCGACAGGATGTTTTTTCCAGGCTTCAGCTTGATACAAATTCGGTCAGCCAGATGGATAATATGACTTCCCATTTCTATTTTGCGGCCATTATCCTCCGCACCCCGCCCCTTGTTCCAAGGCGTATGGTGGTAGCGGATAAGCTCTGCCACGCGTTTTAGCGGCTCGAAGGTTTCCAAAAGCTTTGCGCCGCGCACGGCATGGGTATACATGTTAAAAGCCGTTCCCTCGATGAGCTCAAACCGCTCTCGCATGGACAACGCTCCAATATCGTGCACTAAAGCAGCGATATAAATTTCCTTTTGATCGGCCAGAGAAAGGCCTGCCTCCTGCGCAATGCGAAGGGCCAGGTTGGCCACCTGCTGGTGGTGCAGAGTAATTTCGGGCAAGGCCAAGTCCTGGGCATTGGCAAGGCTTAATAAAATTTCATACAAACTGATTTTCAATGACTGCATGCTTTTATTCTCCAAAACCAAGAATTTCTGTTGTAAAAAGGTGAAAAATATGCTAAAATTGCTTTCTGCCGCATTTTGCAGAAAGGACGGGATGGTATGATTCATCTGGAAGGTATTTGCAAAACGTTTCGCGTCGCTCGCCGACAGGCGGGCTTTTCGCAGGCGGTGAAGGCCCTGTTCCGCCGGGAATATGCGCTTGTGCATGCCTTGCGCGACGTTTCTTTTTCCGTTTCCAAAGGCGAGATGGTCGGCTACATCGGCCCCAACGGCGCAGGCAAGAGCAGCACCATCAAAATCATGAGCGGCATCCTCACGCCCGACCGCGGCAAATGCCAAATTAACGGCCTGACCCCATGGGAGCAACGCCGCCGGCACGCCGCTTCCATCGGCGTTGTGTTCGGCCAGCGGTCGCAACTTTGGTGGGACGTGCCTGTGGCCGATTCGTTCCTTTTGCTACGAGATATATATCGGATGGATAAGGACACATTCAAGAAAAGTCAAGACGAACTTGTAACCCTTTTCCAGCTTTCCGAAATTATCCAAACCCCCGCTCGGCAACTTAGTCTTGGGCAACGGATGCGCTGTGAAATCGCCGCGTCTTTGCTGCACCGCCCGGAGATTTTATTTCTGGACGAGCCTACTATTGGCCTTGATGCCGTTTCCAAAATCGCCGTTCGAAACTTTATCAAGCAAATTAACAAGGAACGGGGCACTACCGTCATCCTGACCACCCACGATATGCAGGATATTGAGGCGTTGACCGAGCGCATTATCCTCATCGGCAAAGGCAGGATTTTGAAAGACGGCAGTCTGGCCGATTTGAAGAAGCACTGTTCCTCGTTTAAAACGCTGGCCGTAGAATACTCCGAGGGCGATCCGGTTTCCGACGCTTATATTGCCAATCTGCCCGGGCTCTCCCTGCAAAGCGCCGTTGCCGGCCGCGCGGTTTTCACCCTGGATACGCAGACGCTCTCTGTTTCTTCCGCCGTAACGGCCCTTTCGCAGAGAGCCGAGCTGACGGATTTGACCATCACCGGGGCAACCGCCGAGGAAATGGTTGTGTCGCTCTACAAGGAGTATCAAATATGAAAGCATACAGGGCCTTTTTCCGAATTCGGTTTACCGCAGGGCTGCAATACCGGGCTGCCGCCGTTGCCGGTATTATGACCCAGTTTGCCTGGGGCTTTCTTTCCATACTGCTGTTTTCCGCCTTTTATAAGGCAAATCCGGCGGCTTTCCCTATGGAATTTTCCCAGCTTGCCTCCTACATATGGCTTCAGCAAGCCTTGCTGGCCATTTTCATGCCTTGGTATTTAGACAACGAAATCTTTGCCTTAATCCAATCCGGCTCCCTTGCCTACGAGCTGGTTCGGCCGTTAGACGTCTACAACTTTTGGTTTGTAAAAAACTTAGCCCTGCGGCTATCCAGGGCTGTGCTTCGGTCATTTCCGATTCTTTTCGTCGCCGCCCTGTTGCCCGCTCCTTACGGTTTAACCGCACCGTCCGGCATAAATGCATTTTTGCTTTTCTTAGGTTCCGCCGTGCTGTCTTTTATGTTGGTTGTTTCGTTCTGTATGCTTGTCTACATTGCCACTATCTACACCATGTCGCCTTTAGGCATTCGGGTGGCAGCATTGGCCGCTACGGAGCTTTTAACCGGTTCCATCATTCCCTTGCCCTTTTTCCCGGACAAGGTTTTGGCCATTGTAAGGCTTACGCCCTTTGCCGCCATGCAGGATCTTCCCTTCCGCATTTACAGCGGACATGTAGCCGGCAGCGAGGTTTGGCCCGCTTTGGCCTTACAGGCTTTTTGGCTTGTCCTTTTATTTCTCTTAGGGCGGGCGTGGCTTGCAAAAGGCCTTCGCAAGGTAGCCATACAAGGCGGATAAGGGGGGGAAACGTATGCGTTTGTACGGAAAATATATGTTGATTTTATTAAAATGCCAGATGCAGTATAAAACCTCGTTTATTCTAACGGCAATCGGGCAATTTTTGTCTTCCTTCTCGGCATTCTTAGGCATCTATTTCATGATGACGCGCTTTAACGCCGTCAACGGGTTTACGTTAGAGGAAGTCATGCTATGTTTTGCCGCGGTGTTAATGGCATTTTCCCTGGCGGAATGCTTTTTCCGCGGGTTTGACACCTTTTCAACCATCATTTCCAACGGCGAGTTTGATAGAATCCTTGTGCGCCCGCGCAACGAAATTTTCCAGGTGCTTGCCTCTAAAATGGAGTTTACGCGGATTGGCAGGCTTTTCCAGGCTGTCCTCGTGTTTTGCTATGCCATCCCGGCCAGCGGCATACACTGGACGTTTGACAAAATCGCAACGCTGATTCTCATGATCGTTGGCGGCATCGGCGTTTTCTGCGGGCTGTTTATCATCTACGCCGCCCTTTGCTTTTTTACAACGGAGGGATTGGAAGTGATGAACATCCTAACCGACGGCGGGCGGGAATTCGGCAAATATCCTCTTTCCGTTTACGGCAAGGGCATTTTAAAGTTTTTTACCTATGCCGTGCCCCATGCGTTGTTCCAGTATTATCCTTTGTTGTATCTTACGGACAGAAGTGACAGTAAGCTCTACATGCTTCTGCCACTTCTGGCCCTTGGATTTTTGATTCCTTGCCTCATCATTTGGAAAATCGGCGTTCGCCACTATCGCTCTACCGGGTCTTAGCCGATATATTCCTTCCCGCCCATGTAGGGACGAAGGGCGGCAGGGATAGCAACGCGGCCGTCTTCCTGCAGGTTGTTTTCCAAGTAGGCAATGAGCATACGCGGCGGCGCCACCACCGTATTGTTCAGGGT
>DUUG01000269.1 GCA_012841675.1 Clostridiales bacterium | reverse complement strand
GGCAGCGGCGCTGGTCATCCGCGCATAAATTCTTAGATTTTTCCGATTAAATCCAGGCTGGGAGCCAGGGTTTCCGCACCGGGCTTCCACTTAGCCGGGCAAACCTGATCGCCATGCTCGGCGACAAACTGTGCGGCCTGCACTTTGCGCAGAAGCTCCTCTGCGTTGCGGCCAATGCCCATATCGTGTACTTCGTAGAGCTTAATTTCGCCTTCGGGGTTGAAAACAAACGTGCCGCGAAGGGCTTGATGGTCCTCTTCAACCAGAATCCCGAAGGAACGAGCCAACGCACCCGTCGGATCAGCCAGCATGGGGAATTTCAGCTTGCGGATGGTTTCCGAAGTATCGGCCCATGCCTTATGGACAAAGTGGCTATCCGTCGAAACGGCGTAGACTTCCACGCCCATGGCTTGGAACTCCTCATACCGGTCTGCCATATCGCCCAGCTCCGTAGGGCAGACAAAGGTAAAGTCGGCAGGATAGAAGAAGAATATACCCCACTTGCCTAGCACAGATTCCTTTGTCACCTCTATGAATTCACCATCATGGTAGGCTTGTACTTTAAAATCGTCAA
Source organism: Clostridiales bacterium (assembly GCA_012841675.1). Lineage (GTDB taxonomy): Bacteria > Bacillota > Clostridia > Oscillospirales > QAMX01 > DUUG01. The sequence continues at coordinate 7,178 of DUUG01000269.1, read as the reverse complement.
GCTTTTTTCCGATCAGTTTTTCCATAATAGGTCCTCCTTTGTATAGCAGGCGCAGAGCGCCCAAAGTTTGCCATGTTTAACTCTACAACAATAGTATAGTTTATTCTCCCACTTCTGTCAAGAGGTAATTTGCAAATTTTTTTCTTGTTGCTTTTCCTCCCCTGCTCCTTTATAATGGACACTAAGGTACCATTTTTATACAGAAAGGATGGGAAGTATGCCAAACACAAACTTTGAACAAGGTATTGTAAGCCGTATACCAGGTAATATCTACGGCTATCATGGATGGCCATCCGTTTGCAAAACGGATGACGGCACGTTGCTTGCTGTCTGTTCCGGTTACCGCATGGCCCATGTCTGTCCCTTTGGAAAAACGGTTCTTTTCTCCAGCTTTGACGAGGGAAAAACATGGTCTAAGCCTGTGATTATCAATGACTCCCCTTTAGATGACCGGGATGCCGGTATTCTCAATTTGGGCGGAGGGCGCTTGCTTGTTACATGGTTCTGTCATCCCACATGGCTATACCTCAACAATTATCTAAAGAGCATAACAACCTGCAACTCCCCTTGGGAAAACGGGATTGTGCTTGCCCATTTGGCATCGTATAACGCTTTGCCCGAGGAACAGAAATCCGGCGGTTCCTACATCAGCCTGTCTGAGGACAACGGCTTTACATGGTCTCCTGCCATGCGCGTTCCCATATCCTCACCCCACGGCCCCAACCTGCTTTCTGACGGCACAATTATGTATTTGGGCAAGGAATTGTATGCCCTGCCCGGCGAAGAGCGCCCCGGCGCCGTTGCGGCCCATGCAAGCACCGACGGCGGCCATACTTGGAAGCGCCTTGGGGAAGTGCCTGTGCCGGAAGATTTAGCAGACGACAATTTCCATGAGCCCCATGTCATCGAGCTTCCCTCCGGCCGCCTGTTGGGTGTTATCCGGGTACAGGGCAAGAAAAAAGACAGCGATACATCTTTGTTTACCGTCTACTCCACCGTTTCAGACGACAAAGGCCTAACCTGGAGTATGCCAAAGCCCACCGGCATGGTAGGCTCGCCGCCTCACCTGCTATTGCATTCCTCCGGCGCGCTCATCTGCGCTGTGGGCCGTCGCACGCCGCCGTTTGGCCAGCGGGCCTATGTCAGTTATGACGAAGGAGAAACATGGGCCAAGGAGTACGTGCTGTGTGATAACGGGCCGGGCAGCGACCTTGGCTATCCTGCCACGGTGGAGATTTCCGACGGGCGGTTGCTGACAGTGTATTACCAACAATACGCGCCGGGTGAGAAATGCTCGCTTCTGCAAACGATTTGGTCTCTATAAAGCAAAAATACCGCACCAATTGGTGCGGTATTTTTTTAATCTTATCCAACGATACCGGAGCGTTCAATACCTTCTACAAAGTAGCGCTGCGTTATGATAAACAGCAGGATCAGCGGCAGGATAATGAGAAGAATGGCCGTCTGCTGTAAATTGAACTGCATCAGCTCGTTTTTATGGGTAATCCACTTGATACTCGTGGCAAGCAGACCCTTCTTAATCAGGAAGGTTCCGGAATAGAAGCTGTCAGTCCACTGCCAAGAGAACGAGAACAGAAACACCGTCAGCATCATGGGTACTGCCGAAGGCAGCATAATCGTAAAGAAGGCCCGGAAAGTTTTTGCGCCGTCAATATACGCTGCTTCTTCCAATACGCGGGGAATACCCCGGAAATACTGGCGAAGCATGTAAATATACAGGCCGTTTTTCCAACCCAGACCTGTAAGCGCCAACATAATCTGCGGTCCGTACGTGTCGATCATGTTGATTGGTTTTCCGAATATGGCCGTTATGATTCCAAACGCATCCATAAAGCGGAAACGCAGGAAGATAGGAATCAGAATCGTTTGCGGAGGAACAACCAGTGTCAAAATCACAAGCGCAAACAAGACCTTGCTGCCCCGGAATTGAAACCGGGCAAAGCCATAGCCAGCCAGCGTAGATATTGCTGTCTGAAGAAAGCCAATTGTAAGTGCCAGAATAAAGGATGTGACACCGACCGTCGAAACATTCAACCTGCGATATGCTTGACGAATTACGTCAAAGGTTGGGTTCCGGGGGAAATATACGACGGATGAGTCGTAAAACTCTTCCACCGGCTTAAACGCATTACCAACACGACGTAAAAGAGGGTACACGATAACAAAGGCAATACCGATCGTCAGAACATAAGCAAATAGATTGCCAAAGAAGGTTGCCGCGAATTTCCACGTTAAATACTTACTGCGGAAACGCTGACCTTTGGTCGTTACTGTTAAATCAATATCTTGCTTTTCTACGTATTTTTCCATGTTATCCCTCCTTTAGTCGTTATAGAATACGTACCGGGACACAATGCCCGTTACAATGCCAATCAGTACAATGACACATATAAAGTAAATAACGGACAATGCCGACCCATATCCATAGTCCGCCTTTCCAAACGACTGATTTCGGATGAACTCATGGATGGCATATCTCGGGTTTGTAAACGAGTCGACAATGGTGTAGATACTGTTCACCAAAATCATGGAGCTGATCATGGGCAGCGTTATTTTCCAGAACATTTCCCAACCAGTCAGGCCTTCTACTACAGCAGCCTCAAAGACCGAGGTAGGAATAGACTGCAGTGCGGCTAGGAATACCAGAATCTGAACGCCGGAGGATTGAATAATCCATTCCAGACGGCTGATCGACATGAAGATGAATTGCATCAGCCAGGAAGGAAGCTGCATGGACTCGAGAACAACTCGGAAACTGAGAGCCATACCCATAATGCTGGCAAATCCTGACTGCATAGAGCTGGATCCGCCGCTTGCAATGGTCGGGTCGGAGAAGATCTGTGCCGCAATTTCTGCCGTTTCTCCTGTACCCGAGGTTAAGCCGGCCGCCGAAGCAATACCGGAGTAAATAACAACGGGAAGGAAGAAAATAACGCGCAGAACCGTACGGCCGGGGAGTTTCTTCCGGTTCAACAGTATGGACATAAAGAACGAGAAAATCAGAATAACCGGCAGGTTAATGACCATGTCACGCAAAGACTCGCCCAATACAAGCACAAAGCTTGCGTCTACAAAGAAGGCTTTGTGATAGTTGCTTAAGCCTTTCGAAATCAGGTCGTAACCGGTACCGTCGGTTCGAATCTGAATTTCACTGACACTAAAATGGATCGACTGGAACATAGCAGGCAGGAAAATCAGAACGAATCCAATAATTATAGGAAGTACGAACAGATATCCGGGCAGATTCCGCCGTTCCACCAGGTCCATTCTAAAGAGATTCCGAAGAAAATTACCTTTCTTTTTCGGGGATTTCAAGACCGGTACATGTTCTGCCATTTAATTCGCCCCCTCAAACACTAGGTAGCTGCCGGGTGCAACAGACCAGCCGTCCCGGTCAACATATTCCACGTCACTATAATTGACAACAACCTGCTTGCCCTTTTCGTAGGTTGTTCTGTAAACGTCCTTGGCAAGACGCTCGTGGGCAACAATGAACTGGTTGCGAACATCGCCGATGCTGTCGTTGACAATCTTGTAGATTTCGCTTGTGTCCTCAACCCAGTTGCGATAATCCAACGAATAGAAGTTATCAAAATAGGTGTTCTGGAACACAGAGTCATCTTCATACATGTAACGACCATAGACGCCCGCACCGTATTCCAAGCACTTCAGAATCGTGAAATTGAAATCCTGCGTGACGTTCAGAGGCTCGCCGGCATATTCTACTAGGCCGTGCAGAACCATCTGGACAAAGGGAATCTCATAATCTTCCACAATGAAGCGGCTGGATGTCATGGGGATGTTCAACACATCACTGACATAGGGCAGAGTGTAGTAATTGCCGCGTTCAACAATTACATCATAGCCATCTTGCTTGAGTTTCTTCAGCTCGTTGGCAATGACACGTGCCGTTTGGGTCCGGTCAATGATTAAGTCGGTATCAAAGTCTGAATTCAGAATCGTTCCTGCGGTGCCCAGCCCGACGCGCTTGTTATCGTACTTGGCAAGACCCTGCTTCAGTCCGTCAAACGTCTTTTCATAGAGGCCCGGCGAAACAGCCCATCTGGGATGGTAATACTCCCGCTCACGGTAGTAGTCCGCCACGCCCGTAGCAAGGTTGCGGTCAACAATAATGGATACGGTCATACCCAAAGTTTCAATGGCATCTTTGCGCGGTGCAAAGCCTTCAAACATTTTGTCCTTGAACACGTGTAGAGCATCTACGTTGGGGAAAACATCCACATTCCGCTCTGCCATTTTGTTAAGGAATTCGTTAAAGCCCTTAGATCCTCCCAACTGACGCTGAACCTTGAATTTGTTACCGTACGTCTGCACGGCACCGCCGTTGGCGACATACATGTAACGAAGCTTCATGTTGTCAATGCCTTTGTCCTGTAGCGCGGCCACAATTTCACTTGCCTGTTCAAAGGTGGTCAGCGGATACTTGATATTGATGGGGAAGCCTACAAAACTTACTTTCTTGTCAATAATGCCATAGATGTCGGCATAGAACGGAACACCCGTATCTTCGGAAATCCGCTCAAGACCGTAAGTTTGGATTAGGTAGTTGCGGTAGAAGTTTGCCATGCTCGAATAATCGGTTTTGTCGCTTTCCAGGAAGTTGTAGCGAATGACGAAATCCGAATCCGGAAGCCGGCAATACCGGCGTGTGACGATTTGCGTGATCATCTCTTTGGTTTTCAGATCTATGGTCTGCCGTTCCTCTTGAATGGAAAGCTTGGGGAACATCTGAATACCAGAGCTTTCGCCGGATGAATAGTAGATCAAATCCTTTTGGGTGGGATAGAACGACACATAGGAGAGATTCAGCTTGGTCTGCGGGTCCGATGTGGATGCCAAAATATTGGTAAGCTCAGAGCCCTGTTCGATAATGGCAAATACGCCGGAATCCTGCGTCTTATGGCCAAATACCGGCAGAATTGCCTGCTCATAGTACGGGATATCTCTGATATTTAAGTTCAGCTGTGAATACGCCTCATCCTTGGACCAGGACATAATCTGAATCTGGTAGCTGGTAGAGCGCTGGTCTACCTTGTTCAACTCGATTAATGCGCCACTGCCGTCCGGAACGAAGATATAACCTTCGTCGCTGAGGCCGGAAGCCAAAAAGCTGGGCAGCATGTCGATGCGGAGAATGGCGACTTCGGCAGGATATACAATTTCCTTGGTCAAAATCGTGGCCTTCAGGGAATTGCCTTCCAGGCGGTACTCAACCGGAATATGGAAGCTCAGCGTACCGGTGGTATCCACATAGCCCGAAATCGCATAGTCATTCTCAAGATCCTCGCGGGTGTAGCCGACTACTTCCCACATCTTAACCATCTGTCCGCGCTTAAAGGCAACAGAGTAGTTGTCGGGATAAAGCTCGTATCCGTCTTCTTCCAGAAGGAGCGGAATAGAGGCAATCATATCGGCAAGTTCTTTCTCCATGTCCTCCCGCTTCTGGTTTTTGGCAGCCGTATCCGTTAAGCGATTTACTTCCCGCTCAATTTTCGCGCGCTCTTCTTCTATGTTAATCCTTTTGTAACGCTTCTCAAAGTCCTTTTGGAACGCTTCGCGCTGATCCTCAGGAACTTGGGAAATCCAAGCTTCTGCCTGCGAAGCCATTAAAAACTTTGGAAACAGAGCGGGTTTCGTTTCGCCCAGACCATAGATGACTTTATAACCGACCAGGCGGCCATTTTCATGAATTTCCTCAATCTCAACTTGCTCTTTTGCTACACAGTCGTCAAACGAGTAGAACTTAGCTTCTCTTGTGGAGCTGGACATATAGCCAACGTCCTGCAAGGCCGCCGAGCTACCGTTCGGGTCGAAGGAATAGTAGAGCACCAGGTGAGATTTCAGAAGCTTCTGCATCTCCGTATTGGAGCTGAGGGTGGGATCCTGAAAGATGGGGTTGGTATGATACTCTTTCCCCGTCCGCTTATCTGTAATTATAATGTCAAACTCTTTTCCCGGATCGTACTTGACAGCAATGCTCAGATTGTCCTCGCCAGCACCGTCCACGTAAGGTTCGATATAGCTAGGTACAGCCAGACCAGCATCATTGTCAGCGGTAACCACCATACTGCCAATGGGCAGCAGCATGGCAATGACCAGTACATATGCGAGAATCGCAAATTTTTTGACTTTCATTCTGCTGCTCCCTTCTATAGTATCCTAAGGACAATTTCACGGTACATACCGATAAAGAACCCGATCAACTGGCTGATAAGGTTGAAGAACAAAAGCCCCAGGAAGATGATAACGGCCATAGCGACTATAATCAAGATAGCCGTCAACACAGTTTTTCCAAGCGTATACTGGTGAACCACCAACAATCCACTCAGCATCAGAAAACCGGACCAAACAACAGCAATGCCGTTAGCCAGCGTATAGAACGTACCAAACTCAAGGGGCATAAAGTTGCTCAGGAAGGCCATAGGAACTCCGATCAGAATCATGGGCGTCAGAGCATAGGCGCTGACCATCACGATATCTCCGAAGGTGCCTTCGCCGTCCATCAGGGTTGTCAAAGCCCAGTTGGCAATACACCAGAGCAAGAACGTTCCGACGGTGGTCGTGAATTCGCTAAGAATGTTCAGACTGACACCGTCATAATACTGGTTGTACAGATAGCCGGTAAATTGTGTTTTAATGATAGAGGTTAGGACCAGAATTCCGATGATTGCAATAGCCGATAGCCGGCTTCCCCTTTTTTCGTGCTTCAAATCCCAAAAACCGTCAAAGGGGTGAAAAATCAAGTACAGCGAATAGCGAAGTTGTTTCCACAATAATGCCATATCTTACACCACCTTCTTGACGCCTTCGCGCAGGAATCTTCTGAATGCCCTGATCAGACGATAGAGCTGATACAAGAGATACCCGCCTACAATGGTTAGGAATATATAGGTAAATTTGTTACCTATTGTTTCCTTCATATAAGCATCCAGCGCTTTGGAATAGAAATCCGGGTTCTTAGCAATTTTAAAGTCTGCCATAGCGCCCTTGTAATCGCCTGCGCGCATCTTGGATTTACCAACACCGCTGTAAGCAATTGTCATGTTAGAGTTCATTTTGAGAACCTTTGTCCACATCTGTTCGGACAATTCGTACTCACCGGTACGATAAGCAATAATAGCCTTGTTGATGGCGTC
>DUUG01000022.1 GCA_012841675.1 Clostridiales bacterium | reverse complement strand
CCGAGGGATGTTCGACAAGATTAAAACAAACAGCATAAAAATTTGCTCAGGCAACAAGCCAAAGCAAATAAAGCGAAACAAAGCTGATGAAATCTTGCCGACCCGATGGCCACCCCGAAGATTTGCTTGTAGCATGATAACACATTTTTTCCTAATTGTACAGCCCTTTTTGAAAAAGTTGTCAAAAGAAACAAGACAAATTTACCCTTCATTTTCTGGAAAATCCGTATTGTTTGCATTTTTACATTATTCCTGTAAAAGAGGCGTTTCCCGTTACATAAAACCATAGAAAACAAACGAAACTTCCAAACTTGACAAAATAAACCATGGTCTAAGTTGACAAGCCTTCAAATATTCGGTACAATAGGGTTAGATATACTTACTCGGGGGCAGAGGCCTTCGGAAAAAATGGGATATCTTTCCCTCCCATTGGAAAACGCAAAACGGAGGCTCTTGTATGCTGCAACCTGCTCTTTCGGAACGCTTGGAAAAAATTGTAAATTCTCAGCTGGCTCGGATTGAAAAAATGAAAAACGAGGGCGACATTGTAGATTACTCTGCCCTTCCTAAGCTCGTTATCGGCATCTGCGGCGGAGATGGCATTGGCCCCGCTATTACGGCAGAAGGGGAGAAAATCCTCGCTTTTCTATTAAAAGACGATGTGGCGGCCGGCAAAGTGGAGTTCCGGAAGATCGACGGGCTTACGATTGAAAACCGCGCTGCCTGCGGAAAGGCAATCCCCGACGATGTATTGGCCGAGCTGAAAAAGTGCCATGTCATCCTGAAAGGCCCCACCACAACGCCCAAAGCCGGCGACCCGTGGCCCAACATTGAAAGTGCCAATGTGGCCATGCGGAAAGAACTGGATTTGTTTGCCAACGTGCGGCCCATTAAGGTGCCGGACCAAAATATCGATTGGGTGTTCTTCCGCGAGAATACGGAAGGCTCTTACGCCGTCGGCAGTGAGGGAATCCATGTGACGGAAGATTTGGCCCTTGATTTCTGCGTCACCACCACCCAGGGGACGGAGCGGATTGTCCGCTTGGCCTTTGAACATGCGAAAAAAACGGGCAGAACCCGTGTCACGGCTGTCACCAAGGCCAACATTATCAAGGCAACCGATGGGAAGTTCCTCGATATTTTTGAGAGAATTGCCAAAGAATACCCCGATATCGAACACGATGACTGGATCGTTGACATTATGACGGCCAAATTGTTAGACGAAAAACGGCGGACGGATTTCCAAGTTATCGTATTGCCCAACCTGTACGGCGACATCATAACCGACGAAGCGGCCGAAATTCAAGGCGGCGTTGGCACGGCGGGTAGCGCCAACATCGGCAAAAAATATGCCATGTTTGAAGCTATTCACGGTTCGGCTCCCCGCATGGTGGCGGAAGGCCGTGCCCAGTATGCCGATCCTTCCTCTGTGCTGCGGGCTTGTGTTATGTTGCTTGAGCATATTGGACGGCAGAAAGAAGCGGCCAGACTGGAAAAAGCGCTGGACATTTGCATGGTGACCGAGCGGAAGCTGGTTATCACCGGCCGGGATACGGGCGCTACCGGCGCGGAATTCTCTGAATACTTGATGGAGACAATTGAAAAGCTGTAATTTTTGGGTGCTTTGCCGGACGGGGTGTGCGCATTTGCCCTTGTTGCGGATGAAATTTGCGCATTTTGATTTTTGACACTCTCTCTAGCAAGGTGTCTTTAAAGCTCCGTCTTCCAGCGGAAAATATGCAAAGCCTCTTTACGAAAAGGTTTTGGCTGAAAAGGCCGTTTCGTAACGTAATGGGTGGATTCATCGGTTTTAGATTTCCACATATGTACCATGGGCAGAAATGGGATGAATTGTGAAAGGATGACGGTTTGGCATGAGAAGAAGGTTTATCTCGATGGCGGTAATCCGGCGCCTTCCGCGCTATTACCGTTATCTGAACGAGATGCTGGCGGCAGGCGTTATGCAGATTTCCTCCCGCGAGTTGGCCGACCGGATGGATCTGACGGCGTCCCAGGTTCGGCAGGACTTTAATTGCTTCGGCGATTTCGGGCAGCAAGGCTGTGGCTATGATGTGGCGGCTTTGCACAAGGAAATTAAAAGCATTATTGGTCTGGATCAGGAGTATAAGATTGTTATCATGGGAGCCGGGCGCATGGGATGCTCTTTGCTTGAGCATTTTGGCTTTGAGCGCCGGGGCTTTAACGTGTTGGCGGCCTTTGATAATAATCCCGAGCTTTTTGGGAAAAGCATCAATGGCGTTACCATTCATGATGTGAAAAAAGCGGAAGAAGTCTGTGCAACGGTGCGGCCGGATATCGGCGTTTTAACCGTGCCCGCTTCGGAAACAAAAGAAGCCTGCGCTATCTTAAAGAAAATCGGAGTAAAAGCCATTTGGAATTTTACCAAAGGAGAGCTTGGCGTTTCCGAAGAGGAAATTGTCGTCGAAAATGTGCATATTTCCGACTCTCTGATGTCGCTTTGCTACCGACTGACCGAGCTGGAAGACGCACTTTACGGAGATTAATACGAAAAACGAAAACGGCGGGGATTTCCCCGCCGTTTTTTATTTCGGCTGTTTTGCGTTATTTCGCTTGTTCTGTGTTGGCCATGGTGAGAATTTCGCCGTCGCGCACAAGAGATGCAATGGTGATGGAGCTTAGTTCATCTCGAATAATGCGGTTTAGGGAGACAAAACGGTGATGTACGGGACAAAGCAGGCGGTCTATCCGCTCGCAAATCCCGTCTTCCTTCAAGCAATTGTTGATGGCAATCTCCCCGTCAATCAGGGTAATAACGTCTAAAAGGGTGATATCCTCCGCCGGCTTATTCAGGCAGTAGCCCCCCCTGATTCCCTTAAAGGAAATCACCAAACCGGCGTGACACAGTTTGTTGAGAATTTTTAAGGCAAAACGCTGACTAATAGACGTATCCGCCGCAATTTCGGAAGCGCCCATGCGTTCCTTTGCCATAGCTAGACGAATTAAGATTCGTATGGAATAATCTGCTTCCCGTGTGATCCTCATGGTATCTTCTCCTAATATATTCTTCAGGTAACAGCGTGCGCTTTGCTTAGATGCCGGATGTAATAAAATATGTATTGTTGAAATAAGCCCGCGGCCTGAGGAAAACGCTCAGGTTTGAAGCCTGCGGGGTAATACTGAGCCAAGGCACGCTGCATCCAGACATCGACGGGAAAAGCGTCCCATCGTCCCAAGCCAAACAGAAGCACACAATCTGCCACTTTCCGACCAACGCCGGGCAAGGTCATAAGTTTTTTTCGGACCTCGTCTAAGGGAAGATCCGGGTCGGATAGAAATGCCAAGTCAAGAGTGCCGCTGGCAACGGCTTGTGCTGCGGCCAAAAGGTAGGGGGCACGGTAGCCTGCCCGCAAGGGGGCCAGTGCCTCCAGCGAAAGGGAGGCCAATGCATGGGGAGCAGGAAAAGCAAAACCGGAACCAATCGGGGTTCCGAAGTGTTGCGCAAGCCGCTCCACAATGCCTGCAATCCGAGGGATATTGTTGCATTGGGAAATAATAAACGTACAAAGAGCCTCAAAAGGTTCTTGCCGAAGAAGCCGAATGCCGTCTCCGAATTCCGTTGCCGCCTCTAAAAACGGATCTCCAGCGGCTAAGGCGCGCAGCGCGTCGTAAGATCGATCCAGGTCAAAATATTCCCGCCAAAAGCTTTCGAAATCCTCCGCCGGGCAAAAAAGCACCGTTTCGGTTTTGTCGCCCGAAACAAAAATCTCTCTTCCGCCGGCAATGCCGAAAAATCCGCCTTGTTTTGGCTGGAAACGAAAACACTGGCCGCAGGTAAAAGTTTTGGTAGGATCAAATGCGTGCTGTTCTGTCAAAACGGTTTTGTTTGGGGTCGTAATTATCAACTTGACAGATGCTCCTGTGGTTTAATAGTAAAAAATATCCTTGGATGCGTGATCCAAGGATATTATAGCATATAAAAAATGAAAAGTCGAGTAGAATTGTATTTTATTCAAAAACTTTAGAAGCTTGTATGATCGGGATGGTTCCCAACGCCGCAAGGGTTCTCCATTCCCGTCAAAATTTCCATATCGTCATTGGAAAGGGAAAAGTCAAACAATTTCGTGTTTTCCTCTATGCGGGACGGTGTGACGGACTTGGGCAAAGGATTGAAGCCCATCTGCAAGCTCCAGCGAAGAGCCACCTGCGCAGGCGATTTGCCATACTTTTTCGCCAGAGCAAGCAATGTCTCCGCAGAGAGAAGCTTGCCCGTGCCGAGGGGGCTGTAAGCCTGTACCAGAACATTGCGCTTTTTGCAGAAGGAAACAGTTTCGCGCTGGGGAAAGCCCGGGAACAGGCGGATTTGGTTGACCATGGGAACAACTTTCGCCGTTTTCAAAAGGGCTTCAAAGTGATGGGGCAGAAAGTTGCTAACGCCAATGGCGCGAATCTTGCCTTCGTTGTACAGATCTTCCATAGCGCGCCAGCTTTCCGCGTTGGCTTCTTCCCAGTTATTTCGGAAAGCGGCCGGGTTGGGCCAGTGGATTAAATAGAGATCCAACACAGATAGGCCCAGCTTTTCCATGGACTCGGCAAAGGCTTCCTTCGTCTGCTCATAGCCGCGGACGCTGTTCCAGAGCTTTGTTGTAACAAAAACATCCTTGCGGTCCACGCCGCTTTCGACCAGCCCCCGGCCAACGCTTCCTTCGTTGCCGTAGGCGGCGGCCGTATCAATATGGCGGTAACCGGCGGCGAGTGCTGCTTTTACGGAGGAGACTGCCACATCGCCATCGGGCGTCTGCCATGTGCCAAAGCCAACGCAGGGGATTGTAACGCCGTTGGATAGGGTATAGACATCGGTTAAGCTTTTCATGGGTACACCATTCCTTTCTTGTCAAAAACGAGTGTTTTCCAAAGACTTGCCTCTATTGTACGAGAGGGCGGCGGCTTTGTCAATATTCCGACGGGAAAGCAAATGGGAAAGCAAAAGAGTTTCCTTTTTCTTGCAATACAGCAAACAAATGTGATATAATAAATTCCAATTAAAAATTAAGCAAAATCCGCCGTTTTGGCGGCAAAGCTTTGCCTCTGTGGGCGGATTCTTTTGCGCAGAGGAAGGGAAGAAGGAGGGTTTGCCATGTCCGACTCATTCGTTTTAACTACGGATTCTTGCGTAGATTTGCCTGCATCGTACATGCGAGAAAACAATATCCCGTTTGTAAGCCTGTCTTATACAATGAGCGGCCTGACATATCTGGACGATCTGGGAGAAACCATGAGCGACCGGGCGTTTTACTCCCGCATTAAGGCAGGGGAGGAATCCACTACCACGCAGGTGAACCCCGGGCAGTATGTCGATTTCTTCACTCCGTTTTTGCAGGAGGGGAAGGACATTCTGTATCTTGCTTTTTCATCGGGGCTAAGCGGAAGTCACGGTTCTGCCGTAATTGCCGCCGAAATGCTTAAAGAGAAGTTTCCCGACCGCCGAGTCGTTGTGGTTGACTCTCTGTCTGCCTCCATGGGACAAGGGCTTTTGCTGACCCATGCGTTGACGCTGAAAAACGACGGAGCAACGCTGGATGAAGTGGCTCGCTGGCTGGAAGCCAATCGTCTCCACATGTGTCATTTCTTTACGGTCAACGACCTGTTCCATCTGTACCGCGGCGGCCGCCTTTCCAAAGGCAGCGCCATTTTAGGAAGCTTAATCGGCATTAAGCCGCTGCTACATGTGGACAACAACGGCCGCCTAGCTCCCATCGGCAAGGTGCGGGGGAGAACAGGGGCGATCAATGCTTTGGCGGATTTTGTGGAAAAGCACGGTGTCAACATGGACCGCCAGACGGTCTATATTAGCCATGGCGATTGCTTAGAAGATGCAGAGTTTTTAGCAGCCATTTTAAAACGCCGGTTCCGTGTTCCTAAGATATTAATTAACCCCGTCGGCCCGGTTATCGGTTCCCACGCGGGGCAGGGCGTGTTGGCGCTGTTTTTCGTTGGCGGAAGCCGCGGCGGCAAAGACTAAGTCTTGACGTTTTTTGGCTATTTGTGCTATAATTTGATATTATAAAATTATCCGTTTTGATGGGATGAGCAGGAGAGTTAGGACGCCAAAGAGAGCCTGGTCACGGCTGAAAGCCGGGCGCGTTCTGCCTTCTGCGGCCAACCCGGAACGGCCTTGCGATGAGTAAGGCGGCAGGTCGCCGTTATCCGACCGCAAAGATTTGCGTTTTTTCGGGTATAATGCTAATAAAACGCAAGATCAGGGTGGTACCGCGGTCTTTCGCCCCTGAAATAGGGGTGGAAGGCCTTTTTTATAAAAACTGTAAAAGAACGAGGGTTATAGTATGAAGTTTATGGGTGTAAACGAGCTTCGAGAAAAATTTCTTTCCTTTTTTGAGCAAAAGGGGCATCTTCGGTTGCCCAGTTTTTCGCTGATTCCGCAAAGCGAAAAGTCGCTTTTGCTCATTAACTCGGGCATGGCTCCCATGAAGCCGTGGTTTTCCGGGGCGGAAGAGCCGCCTTCCAGACGGGTGACCACTTGCCAGAAATGTATCCGCACGCCGGATATTGAGCGAGTGGGCAAGACCGCCCGCCATGGAACATTTTTTGAGATGCCTGGCAACTTTTCTTTTGGCGACTACTTTAAGAGAGAAGCCATTATCTGGGCGTGGGAGTTTTTCACGCAAGTTTTGGAAATTCCGGCCGAGCGGCTGTATTGTTCGGTCTATTTAGATGACGAT
>DUUG01000268.1 GCA_012841675.1 Clostridiales bacterium | reverse complement strand
GCTGTGACCAGTTACACGGCGGGCAGCTTCAATCATTTCCAGGACAGAAAAGCCCTGCCCATTTCCTAAGTTAAACACTTCGCTTTCCCCACCGGCCAAAAGCCGTCTTACAGCAAGCACATGGGCCACGGCCAGATCGCAAACGTGGATATAGTCGCGAATACAAGTCCCGTCGGGTGTGGGATAGTCGTCGCCAAACACGGAAATGGCCTCCCGCTTGCCCAGAGGAATTTGCAATATGATGGGAATCAGATGGGTTTCCGGCTTATGGTCTTCGCCAATCTCTCCAGAAGGCGCCGCCCCCGCTACATTAAAATAGCGCAGAGCGGTGTAGTGTATGCCGTAAGCCTTATCGCACCATTTGAGCATTTTTTCCATGACCAGCTTCGTTTCGCCGTAGGGATTGGTCGGTACGGTTGGACAATCCTCGGTGATCAGCTCTACATTGGCTTCGCCGTAAACGGCGGCGGTGGACGAAAAAACAATCTTGTCAACGCCTGCATCGTTCATAGCCGCCAGCAGAACCTGCGTTCCATAGACGTTGTTGTCAAAATAACCAAGGGGATCGGTCATGCTGACACCCACCAGAGAGTTGGCCGCAAAGTGAATAACCGCCTCAATGGGACAGGACTGGAAAACATTCTTTAAAAAAACGCTGTCGCGAATATCCCCTTTGAAAAACTTCGCCCGGGGATCCACAGCCTTTTCATGCCCTGTTTGCAAATTATCCACCACGGCCACATCAAAGCCCTGATTAAACAACTCTCCAACGCAATGGCTGCCGATATAACCGGCACCGCCTGTTACCAGTATCATATGTGCAACTCCTTTGATATCCTTCGTATCACATATATAGTATGATACGCGGAGCCTTTGTTGCTCCCAGCCAAAAAACCTTTATTGGCAGATTATTTCTTCCGAGAACATAATCTTATTCTTACCCCCGATTTTTGCCTCATACATAGCCCGGTCGGCCAAACAGAACAATTCGTTCCCATCCTTTATATCAGGGGTCAGACTTGCCAGTCCACAGCTAAAGGTAATTTGACAATTGTACCGTTTTTGGCATTCCTCCATCAATTGCTGCTGCATGCTTTCACAGATTTGCATAACTTTTTCCTTGGACAAATCTTCAAACAGCAAAGCAAATTCCTCCCCTCCGTAGCGGAAGGCCAGAACGCCGTATTTTTCCTGTCTTAAGAGAATTTCAGACAAAAGCAATAAAACCTCATCGCCGTAGGCATGTCCAAAGCTGTCGTTTAACTGCTTAAAATCGTCTAAATCCAGCAAAGCCAGCGTAAGCGGAATCTTTTCTTTCCGGCATTTTTCAATCATTTGAGGCAGTATCCGGGCAAAAACCGAACGGTTGAACAGCCCCGTAAACAAATCGCGCCGAAGCATCTCCTCCATATCCGCCTGGCTTTCATAGGAAGCGCGCAGAGATTCGAGATTATCCCGGTTAAATTGTATCAATATCCGGGCCAGCAAGTAAGCACCCAGAAGAAGTGCCAGAGCCGTCCACATTTCAATCCAGATCATCTCCTCGTGCCCTGCTGCATGATGCACAAGAACAACACAGCTCGGCACCAAGACAAACGACGCCGCAGAAATGTTTCGAAGGATCTTCCAATCAGAAAAAATGGTAGACACAACAATCGGCAATATAAAAGTACACAAAAGCACCTCAACAACCCGATACACCAAGGTGAGAAAAACGCAGAAAAACACCAGCATAAACAGCAAAACATACCGCCGAACCTGCAGGGTTCCCCAACGCTTACGCATCCATTGATACACAAAAGCCGTCACCCCAAACTCAGCTATTGCGGGGCTTAGTATGTAATTCCACCAGAAATAAAGCCGATCCGATCGTTGATCGTCAAGAATTCTCCCCCAAAGCCACCAGATCAGGATCATAATCAGAAACTTCCCGATAAAGGCATAATAACATGCCTTTACAATTCGCAAACACCATGCATCGTGGTTACTGCGGCGATGGACGACCACATAATTCCCCCTAGCGTTCAGTTTTCATAGATATTCCGGGTTGAAACTCGTTTAATATAATGCCGTTTCAAGGACGAAACAATTCCCAATGCGGCAAACATAGTTACAACGGATGTTCCTCCATAGCTGATAAAAGGAAGTGTCAATCCAACTACAGGGGCAACACCTAAATTCATTCCAACGTTGATAAAGGTTTGAAAGGTAAGCATCGCCGCTACTCCGACACACATGAGCATGCTAAACCGGTCATCCCGCATGGTAAGACCATCGGCCACACACTTTAAAATAATGGCAGTCAGAAGCAGTATGATAATAAATCCCCCGATAAATCCAAGCTCCTCGCAGGCAACCGAGAAGATAAAGTCTGTCTGTTTGGTAGGAAGATGGCCATATTGGGTCAGCGGGCCGTTGTAAAGACCCGCCCCAAACCAGCCTCCGTTGGCAATGGCCGTTCGGCTCTGCATTTGGTGATAGCCGATAGAATCCAACTTATACGTTGTATCAAACAGAACGATAAAACGGTCTCTTTGATATTGCCCCATGATGAAATTCCAGAAAAGAGGAACAGCCGCCACCACTCCCGCAAGCCCGGCAACGCAAAATCTAAGATAGATGCCGCCGGCAAAGGCCATGAGTATAAAAATAAAGAGATAGGACACGGCCATACCGTCGTCCTTGGAAAACAGATAGACAAAGGCAACCGGAAGCAGCCCGTGGAGCAAAAGGGGCACAAGCCCGCCCAAAGTGTTGACCCGCCGACCCAGAATTTTAAAATGCTGTGCCAGTGTTAGGATGTAAATTACCTTGCCGATTTCCGCCGGCTGTAATCCCGTTTCAACGCCGCCTAGCTGAAAGCGAATCCAGCTGTTGTTGCCCGTCTGTTCCATGCCCACGCCAAAAAACAGCGTAGTGGACAAAAGCGCTAAGTTAAAAACCAATGCCCATTTCCAAAGCACCGCCAGATGGGCAATATCAAACAGCGTGATGACAAAATATGCAACAACGCCCAGTGCAATGGCTACGCCTTGTACAATCATAAACCGCGGATTTGCCTTCCCCGCGCTGCTAATAAGCACAAGGCCATAGCCCGAAGTCATAAGCGCCAATATAAGAAGCGTCGGATCCATCCGCTTAAAATACTCTTTCAGAAAAGCAAGTACCTTCCCTTTATTTTTCGGGGCCATGCCCTTCCTCCTTCGTAGTTTGAACCTTACAAGCTAGGCCTGCTCCGGTTCGTGGACGACAGGCTCTGTTTCCACCGTGCCGTCTTCTAAGTAAAGATAGGTCGTAAAGTCATTGCGTTTTTCCGGGCCCATGCCCAGCTTGATCATGCGTACGCCGTGCAAAAACCCTTCTTTGCCATAGCCGCCGCGCCCGTTATGGCGGAAGCCCGTGCCCCGGCCATAGCAAAGACGAACGCCGTAAAGCTCGCCCACAAAGTCATTGGTGTGGTCGTGCCCCACAAAAACACCTTTAGCGCCACCGTCCTCCAGCATAGCCGTAAACAAGCCGGAGTTAATTTTCGGGGCGCAAATGCTTTCATTCTTGCTTCCAAGGCAAGTCTTTGTATTCCAAACTTCATGATATTCCGGCAAGGGGATATGGAAAAAGAACAGGGAGGAATGAGGGCCATACCGGGCGTTAATGGTGTCCCGGGTTTTGGCATACCAGTAGACCTGCGTATGATCCATGTAATCCCAGCCGCCGATGTTCCGGGTTTTGTTACCGGCGCCGGAGTCCATCATATAAAGCGTCCACTTAACCATGTCGTTCTTGTCCCAGATATTGATGACATAGTTTCCGTATCCTTTGATGGAAGGATCCCCATGCTCGTAAATGCACCAGGGGTCGTTGAGGAGAATCTGCTCAAGCATAGGCGCCGGCGCCCCGTATTCCGCGTCGTGGTTGCCGAATACAAAGGCCCAACGCTGCTTTTTCTCGGCCATAAATTCGCAAAAACCGCGGAGAGTGTGCTCGCTCACCTGAGAAGAAAGCAAATCGCCCGTACTGATGACAAGATCGGGCTTTTGGGTGTCAATGGCATCAGAAATTAGCTTTAGGGTATGTTCCTCCGGCGGCCCGTCGTTTAGAAAATCCAAATGAGCGTCTGCCACCTGCATAATAAGGAACGAATCGCCATGATGAGTGATATCCATACCTTTACCTCCCTACCCCCTGCCCCTTTTGAAGCATGTAGGTATACTTGAAAAAATTATACCACCCGCTCCGACGAAAAGCAAGAAAAAGCGTCATCTAGGGCACGTTTGCGGCCTTGTTTTGGTTCTTTAGGGCCAACATTTTTGGTGAATCTCCTGTTGATGATGCATTTTTCACATAGCCGCGTCGTTTTTCCGGATGGGCAATGCACTCATTTGCGTATAATACGCATTTCTATACATGGACACAAGGCACTGAATATAAGACAACGTATATATATATGATATAATGTGGCAAAAGGAGGTATGCCGCATGCAGTTTGTTTTTCCCGGTAATAAAGAAGCGCTTTTAGCGGCTGCAGGAAGAAACCGCTAAAGCAGGAAAGAGCATTTTGGTAGAAGCAACCCCTACCGGCATCCATCGGTTTTCAGCGTTTTGGGCATACCGGCGGCCGTTGGTTTACGGCAAAAACGCATACAGAGGGCGAACAGTTTATTTTAGAAGGCGAGTTTGAAAACATATCACGTGCTGAACAGAGCGCGAAAGGTAAATGCTCAAATGCCGGTTTTTGATAGGTTGCTTCGTGTTGGCATACCCTTTGCTGGGTCTATCTTCCTTGGCTTGGTTGTTTGCCAAACTGCCGTCTTTTCTGCATTGTTTTCGCCCGTTTTAAGGGCAAAAACCGCCAGTCAGACAGATAAAGCCTTTATTTTGTTTATGACCGACCATGTCGGCTGCGAGTTTTTTGAGTAGTTTTCCCGCACCATATAGCTTGCTCTCGTAACGATTACAAGCAAACCCCCGTCTATCCTGCCGATAGACGGGGGTTTTTATCGTTTACTACTGTCGCCGTTTACGCCTGTGTGATGGCCTTCGCCGCTTCTACAAGCCGGGCCACCTTAGCCTGCCCTTCTTCCTTGCTGTCGTTCTTAGTCAGCAGATAGAACTTAATCTTCGGCTCCGTGCCCGACGGGCGGACAATAAAGGCGGATCCGTCGGAAAGCTCAAAGCTTAGCACGTTGGAATTTTTCAAAGGAAGGGCTTCCTCTCCGCCCTCCGACCGGTACACGCCGGTCTGATAGTCTCGCACACCGGAAACGGCAAACCCGCCAATCTCTTTCGGCGGATTGGCCCGGAGATCTTCCATTAATTTGGCCATGGCGGCTGAACCGTTCGTGCCGGGCATGCGGACGGAAATCGTCTCGTCCACAAAGTAACCATAGGTTTCGTACAGCTTCTCCATGGCGTCATGCAAGGTCATGCCCTGCTGATCATACCATGCGGCCATCTCGGCTATCAAAAGCGAAGCCGTCACGGCGTCTTTGTCGCGGCAGTGGCTTCCGATTAAATAGCCGTAGCTTTCTTCATAGCCCATGAGAGAGGTGTATCCTTCCCGCTCTAGCTCGTCGGTAATGCCGGCAATAAAACGAAAGCCCGTAAACGAATAGGCCAGACGGATCTTGTGATAGTCGCAAACGGCCTGGGCCATGCGGGAGGTCACAATGGTGGTGACAAACGCCGGCTTTTTGGGCATAGTGCCTTTTTCCTGCCGGGAACGGATCAGGTAATCCATCAAAAGAATTCCCGTTTGGTTGCCCGTTAAAGCAACGTATTCCCCGGACTGGTCGCGCACCACAATACCCACACGGTCGGCATCGGGGTCGGTGCCGATGATTAAATCCACGTCCTTTTCCCGTGCCAATTCTATGGCAAGGGCAAAGCTCTCCTTCTCCTCGGGGTTCGGGCTTTTGACAGACGGGAACGTCCCGTCGGGCTTCATCTGCTCTTCTTGGCAAAACACGTGGGAAAGCCCCGCCCGCTCTAAAACTTGCGGCACAAAGGAGGCGCCGGTGCCGTGGAAGGGAGTATACACAACACGAAGGTCGCTGCTTTCTGTTGCTTCCGGTCGTAAGCGGTTGGACAAGACCGCTTCCATAAAGGCCTCATCGTCCTCCGCTCCGATGAGAGTGATCCAGCCCTTTCTAACGGCTCGATCAAAATCCATGCGCTTAACCCCGGTAAAAAGGTCGGTTTCCCGGATTTTCGCCGAAACCAGCGCAACATTTTCATCGGAAAGCTGCGCCCCGTCTTCGGAATACACCTTATATCCGTTGTATTCCTTGGGGTTGTGGCTGGCGGTAATGTTAATGCCGGCGGCACAGCCCCGCCGAAGCAGCGCAAAGGAAAGAAGCGGCGTGGGCCGCATGCCGTCAAACAACAACACGGGGATATTGTTGCCCGCGAGAATTTCCGCCGCAAGCTTGGCAAATTCGGGGCTTCCGATTCGGCAATCATAGGCAATGATCACGCCTTTGTGCCCCTTCTGCAGCTCTAGCAGGGCATTGGCCAGACCTTGTGTTGCCTGCCCCACCGTAAACCGGTTCATAAGCCCCGCACCTAGCCCCATGGTGCTGCGCAGACCTGCCGTACCAAAGGAAAGAGGGGCAAAAAACCGCTCTTTGATTTCGTTATCGTCCAAAGCGGACAACTCCGCCCGTTCTTCTTCCGTCAACGCCGATGACGACAGCCACCGCCGGTATTCCTCGAAATAAGCCGTGTTCTCCATATAAGCAACTCCTTCCATCTATATGAGCCCGGTATACATTATCTCATGCAATGATTCATACAATAATTAATATAAATACAATATCTATATCCTTGCCAGAGCAAATTGCCATGCTTTATGAACCGTTTTGGGGCGCCTCAGCTATATCGTTAAAGCCGCCTGTTATTTTCCTCTTATTATACGTTAAAAACGGCTTTTTTACAAGTTTTCCCCCAAGCAATCGTGAAACATCGCCGCATTTGGGGCGCAGGCGTATTACACATCTCTACTCGGCAGATTTCCTAAGGCAGGGCAGGCTTTTTTAAAGAGATTTGTCATTTTGAAAGAACTCACTTTTTTGCTTGCATTTTTATTCAAAAGATGGTATCATACTGGTTAACTGAAACGGCCCCATTGCAATTTCCCAATCCGGCAATCCTCGGATTAAAAAGTTCCCCATTATTTTCCAACTATTATATTTTGAAAGGATGACTACTATGGGAACCGTTTTATACGTCAAGGCGAATCCATCTCCGACTTCTCGTTCCATCCGCATTGCCGATGCATTTATCGAAGCATACCAGGCGCAAAACCCTGCCGATGAAATCATCACATTGGATCTATATAAGGAAGACATCCGCTTTTTAACGGGGGAAGATCTGGCCCTGCTGGCACCCGGTTGTGAAAAACCGGAGGATCATCCCGTTTTAAAGTATACCTACCAATTCCTGAATGCCGACAAGTATGTTTTTGCAACTCCTTTCTGGAATTTAAGCATCCCGGCCATTTTAAAGGCCTACCTGGACTATGTTTGCTTCTCCGGCGTTACCTTTAAATATACAGAGCATGGCCCGGTTGGCCTCTGTTCCGGCAAGGTTGCCCACATTACTGCCCGCGGCGGCGAATATTCCACCGGTTTGTTAGCTGATTGGGAAATGGGCGACCGCTATATGAGAACGATTTTAGGATTTTTAGGCTTAACGGATTTCCAAACCATCGCCGCCGAAGGATTAGACATTGTGGGCGCCGATGTGGAAGGAATCGTGAACGAAGCCATTGAAAAAGCAAAGGGCCTTGCTGTCAGATTCTAGTGCGGTTTGTTCTGTTCCACTTTTGGCTTGGTGGTTTACACCTTGAAATACACTACTATATCTTAGGAAACAGGTGATCTCCATGAAGAAAATGTTTGCCCTGATTTTGGTCTTCGGGCTCATGGCTGGCGTTTTGGCCGGCTGCGGCGGCACAGCCTCCTCCGATGAAATCAAAATCGGTATCAACTACGAGCTGTCCGGCGGTGTTGCTTCCTACGGTCAGAGCTCTGTTGACGGTATTATGTTGGCCATTGAAGAAATCAATGCTGCCGGCGGCGTCAACGGCAAAAAGATCGTTCCCGTGCAGGTCGACAACAAGTCTGACCAGGCCGAAGCCAACACGCTGGCCAACAAGCTGGTTGCCCAGGAAAAAGTCGTTGCCATCCTCGGCCCCGCTACCTCCGGCGCCTTTAAGGCCCAGGCTCCTGTTGCACAGCAGAACAAGATTCCCGTCATTTCCGGCTCTGCCACAGACGATTCCGTCACCGTAGACGAAACCGGTCTGAAGGACTATGTGTTCCGCATCTGCTATACCGACTCGGTACAGGGCGCTGCCATGGCTAACTTTGCCTCTGACAATCTGTCTGCTACCAAGGCCGTCATTATTCAGGACAGCTCTAGCGACTACGGCAAGGGTCTGGCTTCCAACTTCAAGCGCGTATTTACCGAAAACGGCGGCACCATCGTAGGCGAAGAGTCTTATGTTGCCAAGGAAACCGACTTTAACGCGATTTTGACCAAGATCGCCGCTATGGATTTCGACGTCATCTACCTGCCTGGCTACTATGAAGAAGCCGGTCTGATTATCAAGCAGGCCCGCGCATTGGGCATTGACGCTCCTATCCTTGGCGCCGACGGCTTTGACTCTCCCACCCTGTTGGATTTGGCCGGCGCTTCTGCTTTGACGGAAGTGTATTTCACCAACCACTACTCTTCCTTAGAGCAGGATCCTGCGGTTCTGGAGTTCATTGAGAACTTCAAGACCAAATACAACCGCGAACCCGATGCCTTTGCCGCTCTGGGTTATGACATGGTTTACTTCCTGGCCGACGGTCTGAAGCGTGCCGACAGCACCAACGGCACTGCCCTGCGCGACGCTTTGGCCGCTACGAAGGATCTGGCCGGTGTCACCGGTGCCGTTACCGTTGACGAAAACCACAACGCCGTAAAATCCATCGTGGTTCTGGGTCTGGAAAATGGCGAGCAGGCTTCGGCTGTCCGCGTAAGTCAGGACTAAAAACAACACGGTTCTTTTGCCGATATACAGGAAGGCGGAGGGCGATTTTCATCGCCCTCCCTTCCGTATCAATGCACTAAACAGCCCTTGGAGGGGAAGGAGTTTTTGCCTTGGATCAATTCTTGCAGCAGGTGGTGAACGGGCTTTCGCTGGGCAGTATTTATGCCCTCATCGCCTTGGGGTATACGATGGTTTACGGCATCATCAAGCTGATTAATTTTGCTCACGGCGACGTCTACATGATCGGCGCTTACGTGGGCTATTTCTGCATGACCATATTGGGGCTGGGTGTGCTGCCTTCCATCCTGATTTCTATGATTGTGTGTATGCTGCTGGGTGTGGCAATTGAGAAAATTGCCTACAAACCCCTTAGAAATGCTACCCGCATTGCCGCGTTAATCACGGCAATCGGCGTTTCTCTCTTTTTGGAATACGGTATGGTGTTTGCCGTTAAGGCCAATGTCCGTACATATCCGGCGCTAACCGGCTGGTTTGCTAAGTCCTTCCGCATAGGGAACATCCATATCACGGCCCAGCAGATTTTGATTCTGGTCGTAACCGTTATTCTCATGGTTCTGCTTCAGTTTGTGGTTAAGAGAACACGAGTCGGCCGCTCTATGCGCGCCGTTGCCCTTGACCGGGACGCCGCCGAGCTAATGGGCATCAGCGTTGACCGCACCATTTCCTATACCTTTGCCATCGGCTCTGCTTTGGCAGGGGCGGCAGGGATTCTTGTCGGCCTGTATTACAACTCCATCAACCCGCTGATGGGCGTTTTGCCCGGGTTAAAGGCCTTCGT
>DUUG01000267.1 GCA_012841675.1 Clostridiales bacterium | reverse complement strand
AACGAGCGCCGTTCCCGCGCCAGAAAACAAAGGGGTCTTCATCATACATGCCGCCTTTCCAGCCTAAGGCTGTTTAATAGAGGGGAAGGACTACCGGCCCTGCCGGACGTACCCTTCCGCACAGAGAAGCTCTGCCATCAGAACCGCGCCGCCGGCCGCGCCGCGCAGCGTGTTATGAGAGAGGCAGACGAACTTAATGGTATATTGGCTGTCGGGCCGAAGCCGACCGATAGAAACAGCCATGCCGTTTTCCAGATTCCGTTCCAGCTTGGTCTGGGGCCTGTTGTCTTCTTCAAAATAGTGGAGGAACTGTTTGGGAGCAGAAGGTAAATTAAGCTCCTGCGCACGGCCGGAATACTCTTTCCAGCGCCGCTTGATCTCGTCAAGGGAAGCTTCCTTTTCCAGCTCTACAAACACGGCGGCCATATGTCCGTCGGATACGGGCACACGGATGCACTGGGCCGTAATGTTCGGCTCGGTGGCAAATTCCACTTCTCCGTTGACAACCTTGCCAAAAATCTGCAAGGGCTCCTTTTCGCTCTTTTCTTCTTCGCCGCCGATAAAGGGAATGACGTTGTCAACCATTTCCGGCCAAGTTTCGAAGGTTTTGCCCGCGCCGGAAATTGCCTGATATGTACAGGCAAGAACACGCTTCACGCCCAAATCCCACAGGGGCCAAATAGCCGGCACATAGCTCTGCAACGAGCAGTTAGATTTCACGGCGATAAAGCCCGTGTCGGTGCCCAGACGCTTTTGCTGGGTTTTGATAACGGCTGCGTGATCGGCGTTAATTTCAGGGATCAGCATAGGAACGTCGCTTTTGCCGCGGTTGGCGCTGTTGTTGGACATAACAGGAACACCCGCCTTGGCATACGCTTCTTCCAGCGCCCTGACGTCGTCTTTTTTCATATCCACTGCGCAGAAAACGAAATCCACAAGGGAAGCGATTTTTTCAATGTCTTTTTCCGCGTCGTAAATAACCATGTTTTTGAAAGCTTCGGGCATAGGCTCGGCCAGATTCCAGCGGCCGGCAACAGCCTGCTCATACGTTTTCCCGGCAGAACGCGCACTGGCCGCCAGTGCCGTCACTGTAAACCAGGGGTGATTTTCCAGCAGCTGGGCAAAGCGCTGGCCCACCATACCCGTAGCGCCGATAATACCAACTCTATATTTTTTGCCGTTCATGGATGTGCCTCCTTATATAGGGCGCTGACCTTCCGATTTGGGATTTTTGATTTGTCAGCCCAACGGGTTGCAATAAGCGCCTGATTTATACTATAATACATATTATGAAATAGGCACCCCTAACGAAACCAATGCGGGGGCCGCCGAAAAATTTTCTGCCTTACAGCCGGTGTATACCGGTGTATAATGATGCAGGAAGGCGCATATTTTCCTGCACCTGTTTGATTTTAAATTATAGCAATATTAAAGCTCTGTGTCAACCAAAATCTACGTTCCCGGAGGATTCTATGTCTATAAAACGGCTTTTTAGCAAAGTTACAAAAGCGCGCACGGCGCTTGTTTTGGTTTTCTTATTCCTTTTGTCGGTGTTTTCCTTTTCACCCGCTGCAAATGCGACAGATTATACCGAATATATAGTTCGGGCGGGCCTGCAATACGGCTCGTCTGCCGTAGGTTACGCCAATTTCCAAGTGGCCACCGGCACGGGGACAAGCTTTTCCTTCGGATATTACGATAACGACCGGAAATTTGTTCCTCTCTACGCCCTTTCTTCCGAACCGGCCATTACCGTCATCCGAAGCAACCACTACAATCCCACCACCAATGCCTATGCCTCCGATGGCGCGGATTCCTCCAGCGTCATCGGCGCCTACCATTTGGAAGCGGATGTTTCCTTCGCTTCTGCGGAAGAGCTGGCCAACGCTGTACCGCAGGTCTACGGAATAACCAACTATTTTACCTTCCCGGCCTACACAAGCGGCGGCTACCGCGTTCGCATCGGCCGCTATACCTCCACCAGCGCGGCGGAGGGCGATCTGGCAACGGTGCAGACAAGGCTTCAAAACTTGTATCCGGGCGCCACGCTCAAAGTAGTGGGCAAAGGCGAAAACGCCTACACCGTTTTCCGCACGGGCAGCCGCAATATTCTGTTTGAGTGGGACGGCGCAACCCGCCAGCTTGGAATACAGGCCATCGGCGGTGATCACCCCGAAACGTGGACAAGGGGGTATAAGTACTTAGGCGGCTTTGACTTTCTAAAAAATAATGGAAGCTGGAACTTCTCCGTTGTAAACGTCGTCAAGCTGGTCGACTATGTCAAGGGTGTTGTGCCGTATGAAATGGGTTCTTCCTTCCCGGCAGAAGCCCAGAAGGCACAGGCGGTGGCCGCCTCCACCTTCGGCGTCAAAAATAGACATCGCCATGCCAGCAGCGGCTTTGATGTCTGCACAGGGCAGCATTGTCAAGTGTATTTAGGCACCACCAGTGCTGCGGCTTCCACTATTGCCTATATAGAAGAAGTGGCCGGCATCATCATTACATACAACGGCGAGCCGATTAACGCCGTATATTCCGCCTCCTCCGGCGGGCATACGGAAAACTCGGAAAACGTTTGGGTACAAGCCCTCCCCTATTTGCGCGGCGTACCCGACCCGTATGAAGTCTTAACTGTCGACAACAACGGTATTTGGACCCGCACCATGACCGGCGAGGCGTTGGGTTCTCGCCTGCGCTCACAGGGCTACACCATCGGCACGGTGACCAACGTCTATGTGGCCGAATATACAGAGGCAGGCAACGTTTTGCGCCTTGCTTTAACCGACGGAACCCGAACCGTCACCCTTTCCAAGGAAAATATGCGGATTGTCATCGGCACCGGCACGCTGCTTAGCCAGCGGTTCCGAGTGTCCTCCGGCGGGCATACGGAAAACTCGGAAAACGTTTGGGTACAAGCCCTCCCCTATTT
>DUUG01000021.1 GCA_012841675.1 Clostridiales bacterium | reverse complement strand
GCCGTTTGCAAAAATACTGCCGCCAATGCCGTTGGAAACGGTGACCCAGAGAAAATCAGACACGTTTTGGCAAACGCCGAACCGGGCTTCGCCCACGGCACAGGCGTTTACATCGTTGTCGCCTGCGGCGGAAAGTTTGGTGCGGTCGGAGATGATTTGCGCGGCCTTAAAGTCGCGGATGCCGGAAAAGGGCGCATAAAGCAACGTGCCGGTTTTGGAATCGGCCAGTCCCGGCAGGGAAACCCCCGCCGCCACGCAGGAGGATGTATCCACTTGGTCAAGAAGAGAAAGCAAGGCACTTTTTAATAAGGAAGCATCGTATGTACGGGGAAGCTCTGCCCGAACCACGGACAAAACCTTGCCATGGGGCGAAACAATGCCGGCCAAAAGCTTAGAACCGCCCATATCAACGGCCAAAATGTTTTTTTGCATCATAACGCCGCCCTTCTCGGTAAATTTCCCCATTCTTCACAAGTATAGCATAGTTACTTCTGTTTTTCTAGTCCGGTTGAAGGGAAATTCCCTCCAAATAAAAGGGAAGAAAGGGACCGATTCATTAGTATGTAGGCACTGTACACGGAAAGGAAAGAAAATGTTGACACGTCTTTCATTTCACAATAAACTAAGTATGCTCCTAGACTGCAAAACAAAGGAGGGTTACGGATGGCGGAGCAAAATACATACAACGAATGGCCGTTGGAAGAGGACGAGAAATTTGAAGCGTTCCTAGAGCTGTTTAGACAATACTTGGAAATACCCAAAACGCGTGTTGTAAACTATAAGCGAGTGGCGGAAATTAAACAGGCGTATGACGCCATCTGCAAGGCTGTACTTGCCGAATCGCCGGATGCGAAAATTGAATGGGGAAAGTCCGCGTTGGATACAGGGGCAGCCTATATTAGAGTTGAAACGGATTGCCTCATAGTGCATGATATACGGGCATTTACAGAGGCGATTCAATATGCGGACAATTTTGAAATATTTCCCCTTATCGATGGAAATCTCCGCATGGGGTTCATGTTCAATAAATTTTTGATAGATGTATGAAAAGACAGCCGCTAGCGTTATGCCAGCGGCTGTTGTTTTTTCGCAGAAACCCAGCCTTTTCCGCTAATTGCCCATGGTATCTTTCAAAACCTCTTGCAACGCCCGCACATCCAGTTTCCGCGGGGCAATATTGTGTTTTACACACAATGCCGCGGCGGCGCCGGCTGCCTGCCCGAGGTTTGCGCAAATGGGCATAACGCGATAGCTGGAATGGGCAATATGCGTTCCGGAAATACAGCGGCCGGCCAAAAGCAGGTTTTCCACCTTCTTCGGCACAAGGCAGCCATAGGGAATGGAATAGCCCGGAATCTTGGGGAAATGATTCTGCAGACCGGTAGGATCCAGTCCTGCACCGCGGATGTTATGCACGTCAAAGTTGAAAGAGGCGTTCCGCACGGCCCAATCGTCAAACTGCCGGGAGGAGAGGATGTCCTCCCTTGTAAGCGTGTATTCGCCCTCAAAATGCCGCGTTTCGCGGATGCCTATGAGGCTTGCCGAGGAAATTATGTAGCAGTTTTCAAAGCCCGGCACAAACTTGCGCAGGAAGGAAACAATCGGGTCAAGCTGGCTGCGGCAGACGGCCTCTGCTTTTGTCAAGCTGTCGGCGTCTGTGCCGTCAATGTCGATGGCGTTTGTCATGTTGCAGGTGACAACGCCCGGCAAAGTAGAGGGATACAGCAGCACATGTCCGGCAGGATAGGGAAGATGCTTTTTGGCAAGATCCTGCAGTTTCCCCGCCGGCACCTCCGGATTGGTTTCAAAACTGCCCGGGAAAACGCCCCGCTCCATGTCGACACCGGCAACCCTGAACATAAGGGTGGCGGGCTGCATTTTATTGTCTTCTTCACGCCCGAGCGTAAACGGAACGCCCGCCTTGGCGGCTACGTCGCCGTCGCCCGTTGCGTCGATAATAATCTTGCCTAGCATGGCCTGCCGCCCGGATTTGCTCTCCGTTATGACGCCTTTTAGGGTG
>DUUG01000266.1 GCA_012841675.1 Clostridiales bacterium | reverse complement strand
TCAAGGACACGATGGTATCCATCGGCGAGCCGGTGATTCCCTCTAAGGTGGTAACGACGGTAAGCGGTGCTTTGGATTTTGCCATGGAAATCGGTTATCCCGCCATTGTCCGTCCGGCGTTTACTTTGGGTGGTACAGGCGGCGGCATTGCGGAAACGCCGGAGGAACTGAAGGAAATTGCGACAAACGGCATTCGGTTGTCGCCCATTGGGCAGATTTTGATAGAAAAATGCGTTTCCGGCTGGAAGGAAATCGAGTTTGAGGTCATCCGCGATAAGGCGGGGAATAAAATTACCGTCTGCAGCATGGAAAACGTGGACCCTGTGGGCGTACATACGGGGGACAGCATTGTCGTTGCCCCTGCCGTGACCCTTTCCAAGCAGGAATATGAGAAGCTTCGGACGGCGGCGCTCAACATTGTGGAGGCTTTGGGCGTGTTCGGCGGCTGTAACTGTCAGTTTGCCTTGCATCCGACTTCGGGGGAGTATGCCGTAATCGAGGTAAATCCCCGGGTGTCCCGTTCGTCGGCGCTGGCTTCCAAGGCGACAGGGTATCCCATTGCCAAGGTGGCGGCGAAAATTGCCGTCGGGTACCAACTGGACGAAATTATAAACGTTGTGCCGGGGAAAAAGAGCGCCTTTTTCGAGCCGGAGCTGGATTACATCGTTGTAAAAGTGCCCAAATTCCCCTTTGACAAGTTTATCTACGCCAAACGCACCTTAGGCACGCAGATGAAGGCCACCGGCGAGGTCATGGCCATTGGCAGCTCCTTTGAACACGCTTTAATGAAGGCCATCCGAGGGGCGGAAATCGGCGTGGACAGCCTGAATTTGCCGCAGCTTGCTTTTAAAAGCGATGCAGAAATCAAGCAGATGCTTTCGATCTGTGACGACAGGCGGATTTTCGTTGTGTTTGAGGCGTTAAAACGGGGCATTTCTACGGATGTTATCTACGAAGCAACGAAAATTGACTACTGGTTCTTAGAAAAACTTAGAAAAATGGCCGAGTTTGAGCTGTCCCTGCCGAGCAACTTGACGGAAGAAGCCTATCTAAAGGGGAAAAAGCTCGGCTTTCCCGATTCCGTATTGGAACGGCTTTCCGGGCAAAAGGTGACAAATCCCATGGCATACTCCTACCGGATGGTGCACGACTGTTCGGCAGAGTCGGCTACGGAATCGCCGTATTTCTACTCCGTTTGCGGCGGGGAAAACGAAGCCAAAACCTTTATTGAGCAAAAGAAAAGCAATAAAAAGCGCGTTATCGTGTTCGGCTCCGGCCCTATTCGCATTGGGCAGGGCATCGAGTTTGACTATGCCTCCGTCCACTGTGTGTGGGCGCTGAAAAAGGCGGGGTTTGAGGTCATTATCGTCAACAACAACCCCGAAACGGTTTCCACCGACTTCGACACCGGCGACCGGCTGTATTTCGAGCCGCTGACACCGGAAGACGTTATGCACATCATCCGAACCGAGCAGCCCTACGGCGTTGTGGTCGCCTTCGGCGGACAGACGGCCATTAAGCTGACAAAGTTTCTAGACCGGCAAGGGGTAAAAATCCTCGGCACGTCGCCCGATAGCATTGACGAAGCGGAGGACCGCAACCGCTTTGATGCCCTTTTAGAGCGGCTTTCCATTAAGCGCCCTGCCGGTGCCGCGGTGAATACGGAAGAAGAAGCTTTGGCCACGGCGGCAAGGCTTGGTTTCCCCGTTCTCATTCGCCCTTCGTATGTGCTGGGCGGGCAGAACATGACCATTGCCTTCTGTGAAGACGATGTAAAAGAATATATGCGCCGCATTCTGGAAACCCACCCCGACGCGCCTGTGCTCATTGACCAGTATCTCATGGGCGTGGAGATTGAAGTGGATGCCATTTGCGACGGGAAAGACATTTTAATTCCCGGCATTATGGAGCATGTGGAGCGGGCAGGCGTCCACTCCGGCGACTCTATTGCCGTGTATCCGGCGTGGAACTTAACGGGCGCTTTGGCCGACGAGCTGGTGGAATATACGAAAAAGCTGGCCCTTGCCTTGGAAACTAAGGGGCTTATCAATATCCAGTATGTCATCCGTGACCACGAGATTTACGTTATCGAGGTAAACCCCCGGTCCTCCCGGACGGTGCCGTATATTAGCAAGGTCACCGGCGTGCCTATGGTCGAATTGGCCACCCGTGCCATGCTTGGAGAGCCTTTGGCGGACATGGGATTTGGCACAGGGCTTTACCAAACGGCACCGTATGTGGCCGTCAAGGTGCCGGTGTTTTCCTTTGAGAAGCTGGCCGACGTGGATACCCTTCTGGGGCCGGAAATGAAGTCCACCGGCGAAGTGCTCGGGCTAGGAAAAACTCTGGACGAGGCCCTCTACAAGGGCATGGTGGCGGCAGGGTACACCATGAAGAAAACCGGCGGCGTTTTAATGAGCGTGCAAGACATTGACAAGGCGGAAGTGGTGGATACGGCTAAGAGCTTTGCCGCCCTTGGGTTTCAACTGTATGCCACCAAAGGAACGGCGGCGCTTTTAACCCGGGCGGGGCTTTCCGTGGAAACGGTCAGCAAGCTCCACGAGGAAGGTGAAAACGTCATAGATTACCTGGAAAGCGGCAAAGTGGATTATGTGGTTTCCACCTCGTCTAAGGGGCGGATTCCCTCCAGAGACAGCGTGAAAATCCGCCGGAAGGCCGTGGAACGGGCTATTCCGTGTCTAACCTCCCTAGACACGGCAAACGCCCTAGTGCTGAGCCTGAAAAGCCGGTATTCCCAGAACAGCACCGAGCTGGTAGACATCAACCGGATGCGGAAAGAGCGGCAAACCCTAAAGTTTGTCAAGCTCCACGGCACCGGCAACGACTATATCTATTTTGACTGCTTACAAACGCCCATCCAAAGCCCCGAATCCTTAAGCGTGCATCTTTCCGAGCGGAATTTAGGGATCGGCGGCTGCGGCATTATTCTGATAGAACCGTCTTTGGTGGCCGACGCAAAAATGCGGATTTTCAACCGGGACGGAAGCGAGGCTTCCATGTGCGGCAACGGCATTCGCTGTGTGGGCAAGTATTTGTTTGACAACGGGCTGGTAAGCCGCCATCAGATTGCCATTGAAACCCTAAGCGGTGTCAAAAGCCTGACGCTCTATGAACGCGGCGGCAAGGTGCATTCCGTTCGGGTCAATATGGGCAAGGCGGAGTTAGCCCCCGAAAAGGTGCCTGTGTTACTTCCGGGGCCTTCTGTGCTGGGACGGAAGGTGGCAATTGACGGGAAAGACCTAGAAATCTCCTGCGTTTCCATGGGCAATCCCCAGTGTGTGGTGTTCTGCGACGAGGTGGATTTGCTCGCTGTGGAAACCCTTGGCCCGGCCATTGAAAACGCGTCTATCTTCCCCGAACGGACCAACGTGGCCTTTGTGCAGGTAGTGTCGAAAAACACGCTGAAAGTACGAATCTGGGAACGGGGCAGCGGCGAGTCCATGGCTTCGGGCACGGGCGCCTGCGCGGCGGCGGTAGCGGCGGCAGAGCTTGGGTACTGCGAAAAGGGAGGCAATATCAACGTCCGATTAAAGGGCGGCACCATGCTCGTCCAATACACCGACGAAGCCGTTTATATGACCGGCGACGCAGTCAAAGCGTTTGAAGGAACCGTAGAAGTGTAATTAAAAGCCTCCGGCGCATCACGCATGCCGGAGGCTTTGATAACTCTGTAACAAGTACAGAGCCTATATCGCAAAATTCGACAAACAGAGCATATGTATAGCGTTATAATATACAAAAAAGAAAGGGGGTTGACATTATATGTTAGAATATTTTAACAAAAGCTAACATCATATATTAAGTTTTAATTTCTAAATTAGCTATAGGTGGGTATATGAAAAAAATCTAAAGAAATTTTCCATCTAATAACTTGCTGTTTGCTATTTGCGATTCTAGTTACGATACCTAGTCAGGCTGTTAAGTACGAGCTGAATGTGGTTAGGGTAGAACAAGCAAAAAATAATTGGTGTTGGGCTGCTAGTGCTGAAATGCTGAAAAAACATCAAGTAACGACATCGAAAACGCAGTGGGATGCTGTAAATTATGTATTCGGGACTTCTAGTAATCCCTATCCCGATGTAGGTGCTGATATATATGATACAGAAAAAGGGCTTCGTTACATTGCAGACTATTCATTTCCTACAATAAAAGGAATTGTTCCCTTGCAATTATCTGCTTTGCGAAGTAAAATAATGATGACTATCCGGTTTTGGCAGGGAGTTTAGTGTACTATATTAGTGAAGGTTATAGTGCTCATATGTTTGTGATCGATGGATGGGACGATACGAATCAAACGCTCCGGCTTGTTGATCCCTCCCCTGGTAATACCCTGAGAGTGTATGTTGATTATTATGATTTTACACAAGGCTGGGCATCTTACCTTGATGTGGTAATTCTTTGGCAGGAGTATATCACAGTATTTAATTAAAGCATATTTTAGATCGGAGTAAGAAAGTTCTTCGCTTGCATATTAGAACGCGCACAATTAGTAGAAATGGAGGATAAGTGATGAAAAGGAAATGGTATGCTTGTGTTCTCATCTGCCTAATATTGATTTATTTGTCAGTAACAGCAGCAGCTTCAACAAAAAGCGCAAAGGATGCACGTTTAGAGTCGCTTTGGGATGAGGCGCAGGCGGAGGGAATTCTCGCCTTGCGCGGAGATATTGTCAATTGGATAAACTCGGCCTTGCAGAGTGAAAACAAAGAAAAGTCATATTCTGACGGAAATCATATCTTGCTTACGGAGGAAGACGTGGACTTTCATAATATGTATAAGGTCCACAGGTTTGTTCCTGATGAATGGGAGAAGCCTCTTTCCCAAGACGCTATGCAGGAGATGATGCAAAAATCGGACAGCGCGTGGGTTTCCGACAGCGTATGGGTCTATGAACATACCTCGGGGGATGTTATAGTTGATCTTTATATTTCCGTGGCTAAGCCGCTGAATGAAGAATTGGCTTATCGTACGGATGAGGCGGGAAATCGTCTGCTTTCTGACGAGGAAATTCAGATGTTAAAAAACAGAGCAGGCAAATGGAGAATCAATTCTGCCGCCGTTGGGCCGAAAGAACATGGGTTTGGCAATCTGCTTCGGAACGCCATGGCGGAAGTTAAAACGGAGGAAACGGTATATTTTGTTTCCTTCCCGTATTTGATGACCCATGGCGTTGTCTCCTTATCCGAAAAAAACGCACGTTTCCATGTTTTGGATAAAGTGGAAACCCAAAACACGGGAGAAACTGTTGTTCGCACATATGGGCAAAAGCAAATAACATCCATCATGCATACGGTCTTGGAGGAACTGAAAAGCAGGCCGACACATAACAAGGACGGGAATATCCTTTATTATGGCGTGGGCATGCCTGAACCCTCTTCTCTTCCGTTGCCGGAAAAGGAAATAACTTCTCCATACGTCGCGCTGGGTGTTATGACAGGAATAGTTTTGCTTCTTTGCGGCTTTGCATATATTAAAAAAGCCGCCGCCCGCAAAGAGTAACAGAATAGGACAAACCCGCCATGCGATT
>DUUG01000020.1 GCA_012841675.1 Clostridiales bacterium | reverse complement strand
GATCTTCTTCAACCTGGTTTTGGGCGAGCTGTATCCCAAACGCCTGGCCTTGCAGAAGGCCGAATCGTTTGCTTTGGCAACGGTGGGCATCATTACTTTTGTACAGGCTTTGTTCTTCCCCTTTGTGAAGCTTCTCTCCGCATCGACCAACGGTCTGCTTCGTTTGACCGGGCTCAAGGTAGAGGCGTTCGAGGAGAGCATATCCAAGGAAGAATTCAAATCCATGGTGGAAGCGGGGCAGGAGACCGGCGTATTGAATGAGACGGAAAGCGATATTTTGACAAGCGTCTTTGACTTTGAACATAAGACCGCGGAAAATGTCATGACGCCCAGAACCGATGTGTATATGATTAACCTAGCGCGTCCCTTGTCAGAATATCTGGACGAAATGCTCCACGAACGGTATTCCCGCATTCCTGTCTACGAAGAAGATGTTGACAATATTGTCGGCATTCTATATATGAAGGATTTTATGCTGGAAGCACGGCGTGTTGGGTTTGATCAGGTATCCATCGCAAGTCTTCTGCATCCGGCCTATTTCGTGCCGGAGCGCAAACCGGTTGACGAGCTTTTAATCGAGCTTAAGGAAACCAAAACACATATGGCCGTTCTCATCGATGAGTACGGCGGCTTTTCCGGTATTGTCACCATGGAAGACCTGATTGAGGAAATTGTAGGCGATATTGAAGACGAGTTTGATGTGGACGAGCCGGAAATTCGCAAAATCGACGAGACAACGTATCAGGTCAGCGGCTTGATCACCATTCACGATCTGAACGACGAGCTGGACCTTAACCTGGACGGCAAAGCGGAAGACTATGACACCTTAGGCGGTCTTATTATCCATTTGCTGGGGCATATCCCTGTGGAAGAAGACTGCGGGCTTGAATTTGAGCATGAGGGGCTTGTGATGAAAATCGAAGCCGTCAAGGATAAGCGCATCGAGCTTGTGAAGCTGGTGATTCCGCCCGTTCCGCCGGAAGAAAAGGAAGAGCGAAAGGAACGTAGCCGGGAAAGGGAGAAGGAAAAAGACAGAAGCAAGGATTAATTGAAATCTGACGTTATAAAAGGATATATTCGAAACGGCCGCCGCGCGCGGCCGTATTTTTGATTAAAATTTTACTTGCAATAAAGGAAACTCTGATGTACATTAAACAAAAGGGCAAAACAGTAGTATTTCCAAGGAGGCGTTACTGGTGAAAAATCGCTTCAAAACGGCTGCGCTCGTTCTTCTTTGCGTGATGCTGACTGCCTGCCATAAAGGGCAAGAACCGGCGGATACGGCCTATCAAACCGCCCATTTAACGGAAACGAACTAACCCGCCCGCCCGGCGGAAGTAAAGCCCGAAAAAATGGGCCCTGTAGGGGCATTGCACAAGGTTTATAAAGAAAGAAACAATGTAACCACGTATGTTTTTGCCTACGAAATTGCCGACAATGCCTTTTTGTTTGCCGTTGATCCGCCGGCGCCCCACACAACGTGGGATTTTCGGCCCATAGGTCTGTATTACTACCACGGCAAGTCGGACTCTGTGCATTTTTTGGGCGAATACCCGCTAATTTCCGTTCGCGTGCTAAACGGGGCGAACCTTGCGGTGCTGACAACCAAGGCAACGGATATCTATCAAGGGGGGTACGCCTTTCCTTCCCTACAATATCTTACGCTTGAGCGGAGCGGAACGTTAGAGCAACCGGTTTTTAAGGCCAAACTGGCGGAGGAGCCGTTTTATGCCGCCATTTCTGAAACGGAATATTACGCCGACGCCCCCTATGGGGAGCGGCACCTGCTTTCCGTACAGGACGCCTTCGCCGGGGAATTACGAGGCAAGCGGCGAGGAATTGAAAATTCGAGAAGCATCCGGCAAGGATTACGATTTTTACGCAACGAGACAAGGATATACGGACCCAATGGGCTGGAAATCCACATGGGACAGTCTTGCCTACATGGCGGAGCCGGTCAATATTTTGGCCCAAGGCGGCTATAAAGCGTTTTATGCCGGGTTGGAACAGCGGAATGACGTGGTTGTTTTTCCGCCGCCTTAGTGAAAAATAGGGAATCATCAAGAGGTTATCCCTGCCTAAAGAAGATAAAAAGCGGCGGCTCTACAAGAGCGGCCGTTTTTTATTTGGAAAGTATGTAGGTTCCTTATGGACAAAAGCAGTGCAAACCACTTCTCTAAGCATATATTGTCATTAGGGGTGATAGTATGTGCAATCCTTATTTTTATAAAGATATACATTCGGGCAATAGATATGGCCGTCGGATCAGCAGATGTTGCTGCAGGTGCAATTTTTGCTGCAGGTGCAAATTTTGCTGCCGGTTTGGCCCTCCGGGCCCGCCCGGGCCTCCGGGTCCCCCGGGACCTATGGGCGTAAGAGGACCCGCAGGTTCCACCGGCCCAACGGGGGCTGCCGGATCAACCGGCCCACGGGGTGCAACCGGCGCAACAGGCGCAACTGGCCCTGCCGGCGCAACTGGTGCAACGGGACCTACCGGAGAAACTGGCCCTGCCGGAGAAACGGGCGTAATGGGCGCAACCGGACCAACCGGCCCCGCTGGAGCCACCGGTCCTGCCGGTGAAACCGGCGCAACTGGCCCTGTCGGCGCAACAGGCCCCGCCGGTGCAACAGGCCCCACAGGTGAAACGGGTGCAACAGGCGCAACGGGGCCTGCCGGAGAAACGGGTCCGGCCGGACCTGGCAATGCCCTATCAGGTTTGCAAGTTCAATTGCAGGGAAGCAGCGGCGGCATAGTTGGTGACGGTGATAACGTGGTATTTGACACAGTCATTCATGCTCCGTCGCCGAATATAACCTATAATTCGGGAACAGGCGTTTTCGGTGTAACAGAGCCCGGCGTGTATTATATGAGCTGGTGGGTAAACACCAATGGCGCAGAGGACAATGAAACGGTTACGTTTGGCATCGAAACCAGTACGGCCGTATCGATTATGTCTAGCTCGCCAGCGCCCATGGTTACACTCCAGCTACACGGCAGCGCGTTGTTGACGGCTGCAGCCCCTCTTTCGTTTAGCCTTGTAAATGACAGCGGCGCGGATGTGAACTATGGCGTTTCCGGCGTTCAGGCCAATTTGACGGTTGTTCAAATTGTGACTTTGTAAGACGGGTTTATAAGTAAATGAGCCGGGATGGCCATGGATGGCACTTTCGGGCTCAGAATAATTGAACGAAAGATGTAGGGGGCAGGTACCAACATGGCCGAAAAGCATATACTGGTAGGGAGAGGGGGGTTTTACCATTTATAACGATTATACACCATATGGCAATAGATTAAATCCATGTTGCTGCTGTAAGCCAAAATGCATATGTAAATGCCCGCCCGGCCCGCCAGGCCCTCCCGGTATGCCCGGCCGTCCCGGCATGCCCGGTCGTCCCGGAGCGACGGGACCTAAGGGCCCCACTGGAGCTACCGGCCCTGCCGGCGCCACTGGCGCAAGAGGCGCAACCGGCCCTGCCGGAGCGACTGGTGCAACAGGTCCCGCCGGAGCGACAGGAGCCACCGGTCCTGCTGGAGCAACCGGAGCTACTGGCCCGACCGGAGCGACCGGAACCACCGGCGCAACGGGCGCCACTGGTCCTGCTGGAGCCACCGGCGCAACGGGCGCAACCGGTGCAACTGGTCCTGCCGGAGCAACGGGGGCAACTGGTGCAACGGGCGCTACTGGCGCAACTGGTCCTGCCGGTGAAACCGGCGCAACTGGAGCCATTGGAGCCACTGGAGCTACTGGCGCAACTGGTCCTGCCGGCGAAACCGGCGCCACCGGCGCAACTGGAGCTACTGGAGCTACTGGCCCATCCGGCCCTGCTGGCGAAACGGGTGCCACCGGCGCTACTGGCCCATCCGGCCCTGCCG
Organism: Clostridiales bacterium; assembly: GCA_012841675.1. Lineage (GTDB taxonomy): Bacteria > Bacillota > Clostridia > Oscillospirales > QAMX01 > DUUG01. Next base: position 5,316 of record DUUG01000020.1, on the reverse strand, counting down.
GAGAAACGGGAGCAACTGGCCCTGCCGGCGAAACGGGAGCAACAGGCCCGACCGGCCCGTCCGGCCCTGCTGGTGAAACGGGTGCCACCGGACCTCCGGGTGAACCGGGTGCCGATGCGGGCTGTGCTTGTATAGCACAGATGCTCAATATCATCGAACAGATTATTGAGGAATTTCCTGAATCCAATATTACCGTCAACTTAGAAAACGGCGGTTCCGCAAGCGGAAGACCGTTAAGTATTACAAACGGTACTATTTTCAACTTAACAAACGCCGAAGGAGATATAACAAACCGCATCAGTGTCTGCCGCATTGCGTTTATTACGCTGGCAGGTGGAGATACCTTCGAAGGCTTTACTTTCCTGCCGCCGCCAGATCCGTTGCCGACCGGATGCGAAGCCGAATGCGAAGCCGGGGCCAGAGCCACCCTTCAGTCCTTTGTGGGAACCGGCACCCTGGTTAACGTTCGTGCAGGCGGAAGCACAACCGGAAACGAAACTGTCACTTCCACGGCATTTGGCGTTGCCATCCTTGGTAATGACACGGCTGTTTCCACATGTGAAGTCGAAGACATCATCTAATGAGGATATAACGGGGATATGTTTCGGCATACCCCCGTTTTACATAAAACAAGGAAATGAGGTTCGCCATGGCACATTTGCGATTTCATTTATTGGGGCTTGCCCATTTGGAAACAAACAAGAAAAACTCTGCCTGCGCGTATACGCAAAAGATCCTCAAACTGGCCAAAATGATAAAGGCCTATGGACATACGGTCTATTTCTACGGGGTGGAAGGATCGGATTTGGAAAATGCCTGTGATGCTTTTATACAAGTGCTATCGCAGGAAACCCTTCGCGAGGCCTACGGGGATTATGACAGATCCAAAACGTTTTTTAAGCATGACCCCAACGATTTGGCCTATACAACCTTCAACAAGAACGCCATAGAGGCCATTTTAGAGCGAAAACAGCCGAGAGATATTCTCTTATGTCCCATGGGTACCTATCAGAAGCCCATTGCCGATGCCGTCGGCATGCTGACCATTGAGCCGGGGATCGGCTACACAGGCGTGTTTTCCAATCACCGCGTGTTCGAGTCGTACGCTTGGATGCATTACGTCTACGGGCTGCTGAAAACCGACAACGGTGTTTGGTATGATGCGGTCATTCCCAACTATTTCGACCCCAAAGACTTCCCTTTCCAGCCGGTTAAGCAGAATTACTTGCTGTATTTTGGAAGGATCATCAGCCGGAAAGGGGTGCAGGTCGCCTCCGATGTAGCCAAGGCCACGGGACACCAGTTGTACATTGTAGGACAGGGTTCCCTAGACAACCCGCAGGAGGGGATCCACTTAAGCAATGAAAAGCACATCGTCTACCATCCCGCCGTCGGCCCGGAAGAGCGCGCCAAGCTTCTCGGAAACGCCAAGGCCGTGTTAATGCCCACGTATTATTTAGAGCCGTTTGGCGGCGTCAATGTGGAAGCGCAGCTTTGCGGCACGCCGGTTATCACTACGGACTGGGGCGCTTTCCCGGAAACCGTGTTGCACGGAAAGACAGGGTATCGCTGCAGAACCTTTGAGGAGTTCTGCTGGGCTGTCAAGAATATCTGGCGCATTAAACCGAAACATTGCCACACTTGGGCCGTGCAAAACTACTCCATGGAACGTGTGGGCAAAATGTATGAGGAGTATTTCCAAAGAGTTTACGGGCTGTATGAAGACGGATGGTACCAGGCCAATGAGAATCGGACAGAGCTTAGCTGGCTCGAGCGGTATTACCCCGCGTAAGGAACTTGAAATCTTAAAATGGGCTGCTGTGCGGGGCAACAGGGGTGGGGAGATGCCTGCCCCTGTTTTTTTATGAGTGCTCGGCATTTGGGCGGTTTTTTCGCAAGGAAAGAAGGATAGGGAAAATCGGCGGAATCTCTTTACAATCGGAACGACCCGTGGTACAATATGTTTTAACAAAATGCTGTATAAAAATACAGTGTGCTTTTGCGACTATTACCGTACAAAGACAAAGAGGGGTTGGCAAAAATGAAAAGAAAATCGGCTATAGCGCTTGTAATGGCGCTTATCATGATGTTGGGCTTGTTGGGTGCCTGTGGCAAAACCGAGGAAAAGAAATTTGTTGTTTTAGAAGATGATTTTGCTAAAGAGGATTATTCCATTGCTTTCCGGAAAAACGACATTGCTTTGGCCGCCAAGGTGCAGTCCATTCTCGATGAAATGGCCGCCGACGGCACCACCGATGCCATTGATACGGAGTGGTTTGGTACTCCTGCGTTTTTAAAGGAAAGCGATCCCATTGAAGACCTTTCCAATCCGACGGACGATTCGCTGGATAAGGTTTTGCAAGCCGGCAAGCTCATTGTCGGTCTGGACGACAGCTTACCGCCCATGGGCTACCGCGATTCGGAGACGGGCGAAATCGTCGGCTATGATATTTCTTTGGCCGAAGAAGTCTGCAAGCGTCTGGGCGTGACCATGGTGCTGCAGCCTATTGACTGGAACGCCAAAGAGGGCGAGCTGGCCGCCGGCCGCATTGACTGTGTTTGGAACGGCATGACCGTTACACCTCAGCGCGCCGAAGAAATGGCGTTGCTTCGCCCGTATCTTGCCAACCGGCAGGTTATGATTGTGCCGGAGGGTTCTTCCATTAAAACAAAAGCCGGCTTGGCCGGCAAAAAACTCGGACTGCAGACGGGCTCTTCCGCTGTGGACGCTTTAAACAGCTTCCCCGATGCGAAGGCTTCGCTGGCGGAGGTTGTGGAATACGGCGAAAACTTGACGGCGTTTTTGGATTTGAAAATCGGCCGTATTGACGTTTTGCTGGTAGATGAGGTTGTTGGCCGGTACTTAATTTCCCACGAGTAAACCATGAAAATCGCGAACATTTCCAAAATACTGTTAATGGGAATCGGGAACACGGTGACGGTTTTTGCCGTCACCCTGTTCTTCTCGATTCCTTTAGGGCTTTTGCTCAGCTTTATGAGCATGTCTAAGATAAAAGTTATCAAAGCGCCGGTGCGCGTGTTTGTGTTTATCATGCGCGGCACACCTTTGATGCTGCAGCTGTTTTTTGTCTGCTTCGGACTTCCCTTTTTGCCGTATGTGGGGCAATACCTGGTCATGGACCGGTTTGTGGCCGCCTGTGTAACCTTTGCTTTAAATTACGCGGCGTATTTTTGTGAGATTTTCCGGGGCGGTCTGCTTTCGGTGGACGCGGGGCAGTATGAAGCGGCCAAGGTGCTGGGGCTTACCAAGTGGCATGTGAGAACAAAAATCGTCATTCCGCAGATGATTAAAATTGTGCTTCCCGCCGTTTCCAACGAAAGCATCACCCTTGTGAAAGATACGGCGCTGATTACCACCATCGGCGTGACAGAAACCCTGCACTATGCCAAGTCGCTGGTCAATTCCACGGCGTCTGTGCTTCCGTATGGGGTGGCGGCGGCATTTTATCTGGGCATGACGTTTGTTTTAACCAAGCTTTTTGCTTATCTGGAACGAAAATACGCGTTTTAGGAGCGTCGTACTATGAATATCATCCACGCCGTTGGCGTGAAAAAAGACTTTGGCGCGTTGGAGGTTCTCAAGGGCGTGGATCTTTCCGTTTCCCAAGGGGAAGTTGTTGTCATCATTGGCCCCTCGGGTTCCGGAAAAAGCACGCTGCTTCGCTGTTTAATTGAGCTGGAGCGGATTGACGAGGGAAGTATCTATGTGGGCGACCGGGCGCTGGTGGAAAACGGCGTCTATGCCAAGGAAAAAGACCTTAGAGAAATCCGGCAGCGCATGGGCATGGTTTTCCAGCATTTTAACTTGTTTCCCCATATGACGGTTTGGAAAAACCTGATCTTAGCGCCGCTTTCCGTTTTAAAAATGGATAAAAAGGAAGCGGAGGACCGAGCTTTCGAGGTTCTCAGGCAGGTAGGGCTTTTGGACAAGCGCGACGAGCTTCCGAAAAATCTGTCCGGTGGCCAAAAGCAGCGCGTGGCCATTGCTCGGGCGCTGATGATGCGCCCTGACATTCTTTTGTTTGATGAGCCCACCTCTGCGTTGGATCCGGAGCTGACCGGCGAGGTGCTTACGGTTATGCAGGATTTGGCCCGCAACGATTCTACCATGGTGATTGTGACCCATGAGATGGAGTTTGCCAAAAACGTGGCCGACCGGGTTATTTTCATGAATGAAGGTGTCATTGCTCTGGAAGGAACGCCTAAAGAGATTTTCGAAAACAGCAACCATAGCCGCCTTCTTTCCTTTTTGGCCCGCAAAGATACAAGCGCCGAAGCTATGCCGTCGACTTAGTTGGAATTGGGAATAATTCCGCTAAAAAGCCCGTAGATTGCGCATTTTTTGTAAAAAAAAGATTCCTGCCTGCGGGATATCCCTTGACAGGCAGGAATTCAACCTGTATAATATCGCTTGAAATCGGAGACAAGAGGCCCTGGCGGTGAAAGAAATTTCACTACCGGGGGAAATTGTTCTTTACGCGTATTTGCAAAGCGAAAAGCGCGTCGCGGCTTGTAGCTGCGTGGTGTTTTTTTTTATTCAAATTCCAAAAGACATATTTCTAATTTTAGCTGCTATACTTCATACGGGAGTTTTCTGACCCGCAAGGGCTAAGCCCATCGCACCATATATTTCTTTAGCAGAGGTGACATACGCAATATGGCCAAGGAATACAAAATGACGCAGGAAAAGCTGGAAGCGTTAAAGCAAGAGCTTTATTATCTTCGAACGGAGCGCGCCGACGAAGTGAATAATAAATTGAAGGAAGCGCGCTCGTTTGGCGACTTGTCTGAAAACAGCGAATACGACGAGGCGAAAAACGAGCAGGGAAAGCTATACTCCCGCATACATGAACTGGATAACATATTGGAAAATGCAGTAATTGTTTCGGAGAGCGAACTTCCCACAGACCGTGTGGGCGTGGGAAGCCGGGTTCTTTTACAGTACGGCGACGACGAGCCGGAATGGGTTCTTGTGGTCGGCTCCCAGGAGGCAGACCCATGGGCCGGCAAAATTTCCGACGAATCGCCCTTGGGCCGCGCCATTATGGACGGTAAGCCAGGACAGACGGTGAGTTTCCTTTCGCCTGCCGGCGTACAGGAATGCACCATTCTCGAAATTCAGTAGCAGTACGTTAGTTGCCTTTTGGGCAACTAACGTACTGCAGGATCCGGGCGCTGTCTGCGCCCGGAGATATTTTTCAATCTGGAGGGACAAGCATGGCAGATCATACCATGGAAACACAGCACCATCAGGAAAAGGAGCTGCCGGCTCTTCTGCAGATTCGGCGGGATAAG
>DUUG01000019.1 GCA_012841675.1 Clostridiales bacterium | reverse complement strand
GATATCGATAACGATTTTCCCAGCCTATCTCTCCTGGTCCCGGTTCTACAAAGTATGAGAGTGTTACCTTCATATTAACCTTGATGTCAGGGGGCAAAGCCAGTAAAACTTCCTTTGGCCATGGCAAATCATATAGATGCATGTCATTCGTCCTATATCCGCTACCGCTCGATTTCTTTTCATAAGGCTGTATGTACGCTTGTGATACCAAGGTGAGAGAATTCTCCGCGCTATACAATGCACGGCTAAGATCTGGAACTCCATAGCCGCAAATCCTGAGCAATTTTGCATATGCCGTCTTTGATTGATTTTCAAGGAATTGTTCTTTCAAACCATCTGTCCACTCGGCAGAATGTACAATTAAAGCGCGAACTGTTTCAGGCCAGCATTCAGGGTAAAAATCTTTAATTTGAGCAGCTAACCATGCCGCTCTAGCAGTTGCGGCGCTGGTCATATTATGACTGCTAAAATGACTGATTGTTGGCCTATAAAAGGTTGAAAGCAGAGATAAATCCTCACTTTCATCACAAAAACCTTGTCCATCATAAGAAAGGTTTCCCCCCTCCAAAACTACATCTGGTTTATTTGGCCATTTATTGTCCCAGGCAACAGAAGTTGTAGTAAAGGGGGAAAGTTGTCCAGCACTAGCTACGGGGTCAAAACCCCTCAATGTTTCGTTTTTAATAACATCAAGCTCAGTATAGGCTCCAATTGTTAGGGCATTCCATGCCTGTCCAGGATCGTGAATCGATTCTGTAACCTGCGCATTAGGGTAATCCACAGCACACGCTAAATCACTTACATTGCCTGCACATACAATAATTAGTCTTTGGTTATCATCTTCTGCTCCAGAAGCTAGATTATCGATTTGGCCCGACCAGGAACTCGGGCGCCCTTTATCTCTTGTATCGGTAGCAGAAATGGCCATACAATGAATATGGCTTCTTTGGGGGGCTTGAATCTCAGCAATACTTATTGCTTGCGAAGTAATATATCCCCATAGCTCTTGCCGGTTCTCAGCTGGCGGACGCGGAATAATCTTTACCGATTCTAGACAATGCGATAAAGGTATCTTATTTCTGCTGGTTAAACATTGCTGAAGATCACCATATGCAGCAATCCCCGCCATCAAAGTTCCATGTTTGTCATGATCTTCCTTCCCCCAGGCAGAATTAACAGTCATACAGTCTTCATCTTTTAAAACGGGGGTTAGCAATGGATGCCCGTTATTGATACCGGTATCAAGAACACATACGCTAATCGTCGGATCAGCAGCAACTTCTATTCGTTTCAATAAATCCCTAACCCATTCAGCTTGTTCCCGATTTGGCATGTCCAGCCAAAAAGCAGCCGTTTCTTTGGCACGACGATACTCTGCAATATAATCAAAGTTTTTGGTAAGCGTCTCCAAATCCTGCCTGTTAGCCAATACTACTTTAACCATTCTTTCCGGGAAGCGAATAAATCCTGCCGAGGCTTCGATGTTCTCCTGCTCCAACAAACGTTCAAAGTCATCTAAAACCTCAGAATCGTCACTGCTTAGCCATACTTCACACCATACTTTTTCATTGGCAGGTACTAATTCTCGGGAATCGATCCAAAAGGATTCCACCAGAAGAGCTTTACGCAATTCAGCAATACTATTAACAAGCGTGGCATTCTTCCGCTTACCACCGTCCAGAGGATCAATTGCGTATGCTTCAATCTTATCGAGGAAATATCTTTTCTTATCATGGGCCACATACACAGTTGCATAAGTGATCTCTTCATTCTCTTTTTCTTCCGTGCGCACATTTAACAAACGTATCTTTTGGCTTCTCATCTCCTCTAGACTCTTTGTAACAAGATACGCGCCCGGGTCGCTTATAAATTCAATATAAACGCCATTTCTCGTGCGATGCAAAACGGCTTGCTCATCTTCCGCATGCTTCCATGCATCATTAAATTTTTTTATAAGTGTTGCGCTGTGTGAGGCTGGATCTCTGTCAGGTATGAATTTGCTGGAACCGAGTGATGCAGGTTTGGTGAATTGAAAAGTGCCAGGTGCTTCGCGAAGAAATATGTGGCGATATTTATTTATCGTCAAACCCCATTATTCCCCCCCTACTTTGATATATTTCTCTGTCTCTCGCTCAACTCCTTACTTAAGCTTTTTATAGTAACGCGGTTTTTATTAGTAAGCACAGCTTCCTTTATGGCATCTATACAAGCCCTATCAATCTCAGCATGACTTAGGCCTGATGCTTCTGTTGCCGCTTTATTAAGAGGAAATCTGTTATCAATAAAGGTGCCAAGTAAATTTGCGATTAGTTGAGCTCTCTCTCTTTCTCCCGGAAGTTCATAGTTCAGCACATCATCAAAACGTCTAAATAATGCCCTGTCCAGGAGCTGTAAATTATTCGTGGCTGCAATGATGAGATTATCTGAAGTATCATTTTCGATAAATTGCAGAAATGAAGTCAATACTCTGCGCATCTCCCCCACATCATTGTCAAGACTTCGTTCACTGCCAATTGCATCGAATTCATCAAACAAATATACTCCCGGAACAACACGCATCATATCAAATGTTTGCCGCAGCTTGGCACTGGTCTCACCCATAAATTTTGTAACCAAACGATCAATCTGAACAATATGGAGTGATTGTTTAAGTTCAGTAGCAAGGACTTTCGCGGTCATTGTTTTACCTGTGCCCGGTGGTCCAGTAAGCAAAATCTTACGACGATGTGTCAGTCCATGGCTTTTAAGTCTGTTCTGTTGCCGGTATTCAAGAATAATGCGTTCAATTCTAACCTTCAAATCCTCGCCAAGAACTAAAGCACTTAATGATACCTGAGGCTCCTCAGTAAATATAAGTCCATTTAAATCGTTGGGGAATTTCGCAATAACACTTGGCCTTAATTTGGCTTTATCAACAATTTGCCGAATCTCGTGCGCCATCTCAGTATGACCCTGGCGTGCTTCATGTGCTGCAACCTGAAGAGCTACTGTAATAAATTGATCTGGGTTATCATTTAAATGAGTTCTTATTAATGCCTTTATCTGCTCTGCAGTTGCCATTTTCTCGCACACCTCCTTTACCATACTCTTAAGATTATCTTACTGCGAACGCAGCAACCTCGCATCTGGATTCAGATATGTTTTTTGAGCCCTTTATCTAATTACCTATAATGATAATCTAATTGTGTACCACTTTGAAGCTTTCTTCGCGGGTTTTGCCAGCCTGGATTTTTCGGCAATCTCAATCTTAGCCCGCAGCTTAATAATCTCCTCACGTTTTTCAAAAGGCTTCGATACTCATAACCACAAGGTCCCCTTCCCCGTTTTTAGTTATATATATCGGCTCCTGTTTTTCATGCGCCAATGCAGAAATACTGGTGTAATCATTACGCAGACTTGTTGAAGACTTAATAATCATAGAAATCCGCCTCTCATAGTATTATTCTGCTATTATTATATGATGGTAGCAACAAAGGTTAGTTGAAGTCCTCACATACATTTCATTTGTATTCGCTTTCGTTACTACGGTATTTGGCTGTTAGATGTTACACGAAGAATGTGCCGGCGTAACATGCAGATTAACAATGAAGCCTGTCTTTTACCCTCGATACATCTTCAGCAATCCCAAAACAATTTCCTCATAGACATCATCACTGTTTCTTAAACTGAACAGCTTCTTCGTTTTCTGTTTCCCTTTAAAAGTGCAATATGTATCTTCGAAATCTATACTATGTTGGTTTTTTAGAACTTTATCGGTACTGTAAGCAAATTCAAAGGTTAACTT
>DUUG01000265.1 GCA_012841675.1 Clostridiales bacterium | reverse complement strand
TTCCCGTTTGCTTCTTCCCAAAGCCGACTGCAATTTTATAGAATCCAATTACTTCACATATTCAAATTCAAAGCCGAACAGGTTGACCAAATCGCCCTCTTGAATGCCCTTTTCCTCCAGCATGTCAAAAACGCCTTGGGTGCGAAGGACTTTCTGCATATAGGCCAAAGATTCCTGATCCGTCGGATCCACCATGGCCAGTTGAAGCCGAAGACGCTCGCCGGTAACGACGTAAACGCCGTTTTCGTCTTTTTCGATCTTGGTTTCCTCGTCCTCTTGGTCCACGGGCGGTTGATATTCAGGCTCGTACACCTTAATGGGCGGAAGGGATGAAAGCTCCCGCGCCACCGTGTTCATCAGTTCCTTAACTCCCTGATTGGCCGCCGCAGATATGGGAAATACCCGCACGCCGTAATCCCCACAGTGGGCGATTAGCTTTTTAAGCAGCGTATCGTCCTCCGCAATGTCGATTTTGTTAGCGGCAACAATCTGCGGCCGCTTGGCCAGCTCCTCACTGTATAAAAACAACTCAGAGTTAATCTGCTCATAGTCCTCCACCGGATCTCGGCCTTCGATGCCCGACACATCTACCACATGTACCAACAAGCGGCAGCGGTCAATATGGCGCAGAAAATCAATGCCCAAACCGGCACCGTCCGCCGCCCCCTCAATGAGTCCGGGAATATCCGCCACGGTAAAGGACGAGTGCTCGCCCATGCGCACCATGCCCAAATTGGGCGTCAGCGTTGTAAAGTGGTAGTTGGCTATTTTGGGCTTTGCCGCGGAAATAACAGAAAGAAGCGTCGATTTCCCCACGTTGGGAAAACCGATTAAACCCACGTCTGCCAACAGCTTCAGCTCTAATATAACGTCCATTTGCTGGCCGTTGGTGCCGGGTTTTGCAAAGCGCGGAGCTTGTCTGGTGGGGGTGGCAAAGCGGGCGTTGCCCCATCCGCCGCGTCCGCCGCGAAGAAGCAAAAATTCCTCCTGCTCTGTCATATCGGCCACAATGGCATTGCTTTTCTTTTCGCGAACCAGCGTACCTCGCGGCACCAAAATGACCAAATCGGCCCCGTTTTTCCCGTTGCAATTGGCACCCCGGCCGTTTTGCCCATTTTCAGCCACGTATTTTTTCTGATAACGGAAATCCAGCAATGTGGTCATTTGATCGCTGACCTTTAAAATTACGTTGCCGCCATGTCCGCCGTCGCCACCGTCCGGCCCTCCGGCGGCGACATATTTTTCCCGACGAAAAGAAATTGCGCCGTTGCCGCCATTGCCGGCCTGCACATGGATTTCTACTCTATCTATAAACATACAAGGGCCTCCCCTTTACAAAAAAGGTGTGGCGCCGACAAGGCCCCACACCCCTATAAGCGGTATGCAGTAAATAAACCTAATGCCATACGCAAGCAAGGCGCTGCCAGCAGATTTTCGGTTTACAAACTGTATTATATCCTACTCTGCGTAAACAGATACCTTTTTGCGGTCACGGCCCAGACGCTCAAAACGCACGGTGCCATTTACCAGGGCAAAGAGCGTATCATCGCTACCCTTGCCAACGTTGTTGCCCGGGTGGATCTTCGTTCCACGCTGGCGAACCAAAATGTTGCCGGCCAAAACAAACTGTCCATCGGCGCGCTTTACGCCAAGACGTTTAGACTCGCTATCGCGTCCGTTTTTCGTGGAACCGACGCCTTTTTTCGATGCAAAAAATTGAAGATGAAGTTTCATCATTGTGTTTTCCTCCGTTCCGGTTGATCTCCGGTTGTTTCAAGTGTTACCTTCAGGTATTTCGTATAAGCTTTGCTTTGTTCCAGCATGATTTGGTAAAATCCACGCAACACCGTTTGACAGGCATAGTCTTGTTCCGGCGAAAGATTTCTTGGTAAAAACAAGGTAACGGCCGTGTTTTTACCGTCTACTTTAACTGCCGCTCCTG